>JAOPYS010000064.1 GCA_025964465.1 Thermoleophilia bacterium | reverse complement strand
GCAACCACCGGCTGCAGGAAGCGGTGCGCGCCGGGACGATGTCGCTGGACGAGGCCGTCGCGGCCAGCCGCGACACGGTGGTCATCGGCGAGGCGGCGACGAGCGCGGGCACGAAGGGCACCGAGCTGGTGCTCGGCCACGGCGTGAACCCCGTCACCGAGAGCATGGTCGGCCAGATGCTGCTGCAGCGCGAGGGCGCGGCCGAGCGTGCCACGGGCCTCGTCGACACCGTCGACGGAGCGAACGCCCTCCACGGTCGTGCGGCTGCCCCGCGAGCGGTGCGGGGCGTGGCCGCCGAGCGCTTCTGACCGGCTGACGCGGCCACCCGCGCGGCCGCGCCGCGCCACGCAGCACGGGCGCCCATGCCCGCCCACGCGACTCACCCGAGGAGCTGGTGATGTCCCCCGTCCTGCCCTCGATCGGCACGAGCATGGGTCCCGGATGGGGCTCGTACCTCGCGCACGCGCCGTTCGAGGACCACGCGTTCGGGGAGGTGCTGTCCGAGCAGGTTCGATTCAGGACCGTGCGGCCCGGGGCGACCTCGGCGGATGACGTGCGGCCCGACAGCGTCGCCGCTGCGAAGCTCTGGGAGCAGCCCACGACGAAGCGCTTCGTCCAGGGCGTGCTCGACCTCGCCAACGGGATGGCGGTCGACGGCACCGCCGAGCTCGGCGGCTTCTCGCTCTCGACCAGCGAGGCCGGGTACGTCGCCAACCGCGCCGTCCACTCCTTCGGGGCCGGCTCCCCGACCGACGACGCCTTCGCTGCCGGCGTCCAGCAGGCACGCACGCACACCACCAACACCGCGGCCGTGCGCAAGGGCGACTGGCTGCACCTGGACCCGCAGCGCTCGGCCGGCCTGCTGCACATGCTGGAGCGCCCCGACGACACGCTCGCCGACCTCGATGCGCGGACGCGCGAATCGCTGGGGCGCGGGGTCAAGACGCTGCTGCACGAACTCAACCACGTGGCCTCGCCGCGTCCGCCGAGCGCGACGAACATGGACTGGCTGAGCGAGGGGACCGCGGAGACGCTGGCTCGCTGGCCGGGCCGCGTCACCCAGGCCGCCAAGGTGCTCGGCGTGCCGGTGCCTGCGAAGGCCGGCTCGTGGTTCGACGACGAGGGCCGGCCCTACCAGGAGGAGGTCGACTCGGTGCGCGGGCTGCTGCGCCTGAGCGGCATCGATCCCACGAAGGCGCACGACTTCGCCAGGGCCGAGCGCCTGCTGAACCGCACGCCCGAGGACCGGCTCGCACGGACGATCGCCTCCCACATCGTGCGGGCCCAGCCCGTGGAGGACGCCGCGCGCGGGGCGCTGCGGTCGCGCATCTCCGAGATCGTCTCGAGCCGCATCGCGCGCGACGGCTCCAACGCCGACCCCGGCGTCGTGCACGACCTGGCGAACCTGTTCACGCCCGCGGACCACGCCTGACCCGTCGACCACGGCTGCGGGCTCGGCTCAGCCGTCCCCGTCGATGACCGCTTCGGCCTGGGTGGCGCCCGTCTCGTCGCACGTGCGCGCGCGGCGCGACCGCACCCACACGGTCTGGTCGCGGTCGAGGCCCAGGGACTCGACCTCGTCGCGGGTGAGCTGTGCCCACAGCTTCCAGCCGTCGGCGCGCACGATCTCCACCCGCACCTCGAAGCCGAGGTGCACCACGCGCTCGACGTGCGCCTGCGCCCAGCCGAGGCCCTGCTCCTCGGTCTGCGAGATCTCCAGGTCGTGCGGGCGCACGAGCTGTCCGTCGACCGCGTTGACCGGGCCGAGGAACCCCATCACGAACTCGTTGCCCGGCTGCTCGTACACCTCGCGCGGCGCGCCGACCTGCTGCAGCACCCCGTGGTCCATGATCGCGACCTCGTCGGCGATGTCCATCGCCTCCTCCTGGTCGTGCGTGACGATCACCGTCGTGACGTGCATGTCGTCGTGCAGGTGGCGCAGCCACGTACGCAGCTCACGCCGCACCTTCGCGTCGAGCGCCCCGAACGGCTCGTCCAGCAGCAGCACCTCCGGCTCGATCGCGAGCGATCGCGCGAGCGCCATCCGCTGGCGCTGCCCGCCCGAGAGCTGCGACGGGTAGCGATCCGCAAACCCCTCGAGCTGTACGAGCGCCAGCAGCTCGGTGACCCGCTCGCGGATCGCCGTGCGCGAGCGCTTGCGGATCCGCATGCCGAACGCCACGTTGTCGTACACGGTCATGTGGCGGAAGGCGGCGTAGTGCTGGAAGACGAAGCCGATCCCGCGGTCCTGCGGTGTCAGTCGCGTGACGTCGCGCCCGTCGATCAGCACGCGCCCCGCATCGGGCACCTCGAGCCCGCCCACGATGCGCAGCAGCGTCGACTTGCCGCTGCCCGACGGCCCCAGCAGCGCCGTGAGCGACCCGTCCGGGATGTGCAGCGACACGTCGCGGACGGCCACGTGGCCACCGAACGTGCGGGTCACGCCCTCCAGTTCGATCCCCATCAGCGGCGCTCCGTGTCCTCGGTGGTGTGCCCGCCGCCCACGCGGCCGAGCAGGGTCATCGCGCCCAGCACGAGGATCGCCACGGATGCCAGCACGAGCGCGGAGCCGTACACGGCCACGGGGTCGAACGCCTCGTCGCGGTCCTTGATGTAGAGCGTCATCGTCTGGGTGCGGCCCTCGATCTTGCCCGCCACCACGGCCACCGCGCCGTACTCGCCCAGCGCGCGGGCCACCGTCAGCACCACGCCATAGGCGACGCCCCAGCGGATGGAGGGGAAGGTGATGCGCCGGAAGGTGGTCCAGCCGCCGGCGCCGAGCATCCAGGCCGCCTGCTCCTGGTCGTCGCCGACCTCCTCGAGCACCGGCACCACCTCGCGCACGACGAAGGGCAGGGTGACGAACACCGTGGCGAGCACGATGCCCGGCATCGCGTAGATCACCTGGAACCCGTGCGCCACGAACCACGTGCCGAACCACCCGTTGACCCCGAACGTCAGCACGAGCGCCAGCCCGACCACGACGGGTGACACCGCGAACGGCAGGTCGATGATCGCGTTGATGAGCGGCGCCGCGCGCGG
>JAOPYS010000042.1 GCA_025964465.1 Thermoleophilia bacterium | reverse complement strand
GCGTCGAACTGCGCGTCATGGTGGGGACCGCACAGCTGCGGGCCGGTGGGGACCGGCTCGCACGAATCGACTTGTCAAATCCCGTTCGCCGGCTCTTCGGGCCGTCGCGGGGCGTCGCGTGGGGAGTCCTCTTCCTCGCGCTGGTGATCGGGCTCATGCTCGTGCGCCCGCTCGTGATGTCTGGGCTGAGCTGGCACCGCACCGCGGCCCTGCTCTCCGAGCGTCGCGCCGAGGTCGCCGCCCTCGACCACCGCCACACCGCGCTCGAGCGCCGCGTGAAGAGCTACCGCACCGACGCCTTCATCGCGGAGCAGGCCCGCAGCTACGGCATGGTCGAGCCCGGCGAGGAGACCTTCGTCGTGCGCGAGGTCGTGCACCCCGAATCCGCCGCCCGCTACGCCGTCTCCCGCCTGCGCAACGCCACGGTCGACAGCCCCTACGCGCTCGCACCTGCGACCCCAGCCGCCGCGACCAAGTAGGTCAGCGTCCGGTGGGCGTTCTCCGCCGCTCGCACAGGCCCGCGACCACGACCTTGTGCGCCTGCGCCCGCCCACCGGGCGCGAACGGACACGGTCCCCCAGCCTCACCCGACCACGTGGCCCTGCGCCCGCTCACCGGGCGCGAAGGAACACGGTCACGCCAGCCCTGCCTGCCACGCCACGCCACGCCACACGAAGGCGATGTCGTCGGCGGTGTGAGCGAGCCTCTGAGCGACAGGATGTCGCGAAGGAGCCGTCGCGCGAGGCAGGACAATCGGTGGAGCGAGCGTCGTCGATCGAGCTCGCTCGAATCGATGACCGAGCGGAGACGGTTGCACGAAGTGAAGCCGAGCGCAGGCGGAGGCTCGCTCACGACGCCGACGACATCGCCGGCCCCACGTTCGTCAGGCTTGGAACTCCTCGACCTTCAGCATGTTCGTCATGCCGGGCTGGCCAGCAATGGTGCCGGCCGTGAACACGACCCGCTCACCCGGCGAGATGAGCCCGGAGAGCTTCACCGCCGTCGCCGAGTCGGTCCAGATCGGGTCTCCGCTCTCGGGATACTCAGACAGCAGCACCGGCACCGTGCCCCAGTCGAGCGCGAGGCGACGGCACGCGTGCACGTCGCGCGACGCTGCGATCACGGGGCGCCGCGGGCGGTTGCGCGAGACCTGACGCGCCGTGCGGCCCGTCTCGGTCAGCACCACGATCGCCGCCGCGTCGAGCAGCTCGCCGATCTCGCACGCCGTCGCGGCCAGCGCCTGCGGCACGCTCGTCGTGCGGTTCTGGTCCAGGTAGCTCTGGGGCGCGGGCAGTGCCGGCTCGACCGCGCGCGCGATCTTGTCGAGCGTGCGGATCGCCTGCACCGGCCAGTTGCCGACGGCGGTCTCCCCCGACAGCATCACGGCGCTCGTGCCGTCGAGCACGGCGTTGGCCACGTCGCTCGCCTCGGCGCGCGTCGGCTCGGGGTTGTAGGTCATCGTCTCGAGCATCTGCGTCGCGGTGATGACCGGGATGCCCATCTGGTTGGCGCGCCGGATGATGCGCTTCTGCACGAGCGGGACGTCCGCCGGGCCGAGCTCGACACCCAGGTCGCCTCGCGCGACCATCACCGCGTCGGAGGCCGCCATGATGTCGTCGAGGCAGGCCACCGCCTGGGGCTTCTCGATCTTGCTGATGATCTGCGGGCGCGGCGCGCCGGGTTCCGACTTCTCGACGATCAGCTGGCGCAGCCGCTCCACGTCGTCGGGGCTGCGCACGAAGGACTGTGCGACGTAGTCGACGTGCTGCGTCAGCGCGAACTCCAGGTCGGCGACGTCCTTGGGGGTGATGGACGGGATGTCGAGGTCGACGTCCGGCAGGTTCACGCCCTTGGCGGTCGAGATCGGGCCGCCCTCCTCCACCAGGCACAGGATCTTGCCAGGCACGAGCTCGACGTCCTTGACCAGCAGGCGGATGGTGCCGTCGGCGAGCATGATCGTCTGACCCGGACGAACGCTGCGTGCGAGTGCCTCGAGCTTGACGGGCAGCTCGTCCTCACCGAGGTCCTCGGGCTCGGGCAGGTCCTTGGTCAGCAGCGTCAGCATGTCGCCGGTCTTCAGCTGGCGCTCGCCGGGCACGACCCCGACGCGGATCTTGGGGCCCTGCAGGTCGGCGATGATCGCCATCGGCCGCGTGAGCTCCTTGGCGATGGCGCGCACCGCTGCGACCACCTTGGCGTGGTCCTCGTGCGCGCCGTGCGAGAAGTTCAGGCGCACCACGTTCATGCCCGCCAGCACCATCTCGCGCAGCACCTCGGGGGCCGAGCTCGCCGGCCCGATCGTGCAGACGATCTTGGTGTGACGGATGCGCCGCGGTGCAGGCGCCACCTCGATGACCGGGGTCATCGGCCAGCACCCGCGACGGCGCGGTCGAACGGTCGCGCGTACACCGCGCGATCACCCAGCTGCTCCTCGATGCGCAGCAGCTGGTTGTACTTGGCCACGCGGTCCGAGCGCGACGGTGCCCCCGTCTTGATCTGGCCGCAGCCGGTGCCCACCGCGAGGTCGGCGATGATCGGGTCCTCCGTCTCGCCGGAGCGGTGTGACATCACGTTGGTGTAGCCGGCCGCCTGGCCGAGCCGCATCGCGGCGATCGTCTCCGACAGCGAACCGATCTGGTTGACCTTCACGAGCATCGAGTTGGCGACGCCGGCGTCGATGCCGCGCTGCAGGCGCTCGGGGTTGGTGACGAACACGTCGTCGCCCACGACCTGGATCTTCGCCCCGAGGCGATCCGTGGCGAGCCGCCAGCCATCCCAGTCGTCCTCCGCCGTGCCGTCCTCGATGGACACGATCGGGGCGCGCTCCATCCACGACTCGTACATCGCGACGATGCCCTCCGCGTCGAGCGAGGTGCCGTCGCCGGCCATCTCGTAGCGGCCGCCCTTGAAGAACTCGGTCGCCGCCGCGTCGAGCGCGATCGACACCTGCGTGCCTGCGTCGTAGCCGGCCCGGCCGATCGCCTCCACGAGCAGGTCGAGCGCCTCGACGTTGGAGCCCAGGTCGGGCGCGAACCCGCCCTCGTCACCGACCGCGGTGGACAGGCCACGCGCGTCGATGTCCTTCTTCAGCTGGTGGAAGACGCGCACGGCGGCCTGCAGCCCCTCGGAGAACGTGTCGAACCCGTGCGGCACGACCATGAACTCCTGCACGTCGATGGCGTTGTTGGCGTGCTCGCCACCATTGATGACGTTGAGCATCGGCACGGGCAGCACGGCCGGGTCGGTGATGCCGTACGCCTCGCGCAGCCACTCCCACACCTCGAGCCCCGACTGCGCAGCCAGTGCACGCGCGAGGGCGAGGGAGACGCCGAGGATGGCGTTGGCGCCGAGCCGCCCCTTGTTGGGCGTGCCGTCGAGCTCGATCATCGTGCGGTCGACTGCGGCGTGGTCGGTCGCGTCCGTGCCGACGAGGGCGGCGGAGATCTCACCGTCGACGTTGGCCACGGCCTTCCCCACGCCCTTGCCCGCCCATGCGGTGCCGCCGTCGCGCAGCTCGACCGCCTCGTGCGTGCCGGTGGAGGCGCCACTCGGGACGGCTGCCCGACCCCGCGCACCGCCCTCGAGCTCGACGTCGACCTCGACCGTGGGATTGCCCCGCGAGTCGAGGACCTGGCGGGCGTGGACACGGCGGATGGTGCTGGAGGACATTCGGTTCCCTTCGGGCAGGCTGGCGCGCCGCCATACTCGCCCACGCGGGTGCTCCCGGCAAGCGCCGCGCCCCCGTCTTCACCAACCCTGAACGAGAACCTCGGAGGATCCGCGTCAGCGCGTG
>JAOPYS010000411.1 GCA_025964465.1 Thermoleophilia bacterium | reverse complement strand
CTGGTGACGTCCAACGACGACACCAACCCCGCGATGCGCGCGATCAACGACGCGTTCGGCTACCGGCACCAGTACGCGATCGCGATGTACCGCCGGTGATCGTCGTCCCGCAGGTCGCGTTCCACGGCCAGGCCGTGGCGATGGGGGAGGAGCTGCCCCCCGTGCGCATCGTGCGCGAGCTCGTGGCGCTGGGCGCGACCGAGGTGGCGCTGCTGGACCTCGACGGCGTGGTGGCCGGCGACGTGCTGCCGGGATGGGTCGAGGCGATCGTCGCCGTGGCCGGGGTGCCGCTGCGCTTCGACGGGCGCCTGCACGACGGCGACCGGATCGAGCGGCTCGCGCGGGCCGGGTTCCGCACCGTCGTCGTGGACCAGTCGGCCGTGTTCGAGCCGATGCTGCTGCGCTGGGCGATGGACCTGTACGGCCCGCGGCTGTGCGTGGAGCTGCAGGTGGACGGCGAGTACGTGTTCGACGCGCCGCCGGCGGCGTTCGGGCGGGAGCTGGAGGAGGTCGTGCTCGACCTGCACTTCCGTGGCGTGCGCCGCCTGCTCTACCGCGACGTGACCAGCCGCGAGCTGCCGCTCCAGCGGCTGCTGGACCTGTGCGATCGCGCGCCCGGCATGCGCATGACCTACGCCGGCGCGCTCCACGACGTGGAGGCCGTGTCCGAGCTTGCGATGGTCGGCCCCGTGCTCGAGGCAGGGCTCGTGCGCTCCGACCTCGTGCTCGACGGCGCGCTCGACCTCGTCGCCGCGAACCGGGCAGCCTCGGGCGCCTGAGACGGCGGCAGGACGGTACAGGTCTGGGAGCGTCCCCGGCGCCGCCGTGCCGATGGGGTGGCGTGGCATCCAGGCGCACCCCATCCGAGCTCGTCCCGACCGCCGGCGTCGCGCGCGGTCGACGCATGCTCGTCGCCGTCCTGGTCGCGCTCGCGATCTGCGCGATGGTCGTGGTCCTGATCGTCGGCCTCGACCCGTCGAACGCCTAGCGCCCCCGCTGCGCTACTCGCCGGGCTGGGTGGGGAGGCGGACGACGAACGTCGCGCCGCCGCCGGGTGTGTCGCGGACCGTCGCCGTCCCGCCGTGGTCCACCGCCACCTGCTGCACGATGGCCAGCCCCAGCCCCGACCCGGGCACGTCACGCACGCTGCCGGCCCGGTAGAACCGCTCGAAGATCCGGCCCTTCTCGTCATCGTCGACACCGGGCCCGTGGTCGATGACCTGCACCTCACCCGGTCGCACGCGGACGCAGACCGTGCCACCCTCCGGTGACCACTTGCCCGCGTTGTGCAGCAGGTTCTGCACCATGCGAACGAGCCGCTCCTCCGAGCCGAACGCCGTGGCGTGCTCGACGTCGGTCTCGAACTCCAGGCGCTCGAACGCACCACGCACCCGGCGCAGCGCCTCCATGGCGACCTCCTCGAGCCGGACGGGGCCACGCTCCACGTCCGACTCCACCGAGCTGGCCAGGTCGACGAGGTCGCGCACGAGCGAGGTCAGCTCGTCGGTCTGGGCCGAGAGGTCGGCCATCACCTCCCGCGCGATGTCACCGTCGAGCGAGGTGGTGCGCATGAGCACGTCCATGTTCGTGCGGATGCTCGCCAGCGGCGTCCGCAGCTGGTGCGACGCGTCGTCGACGAGGCGCTGCTGGCGCACCGCCGCCCGCTCGAGCTCCTCGAGCATCGCGTTGACGTTGCGGGCCAGGCGACCCAGGTCGTCGTTGCCGGTCACCTCGACGCGCTTGGACAGGTCGCCGCTCTCGCGCACGGCGGCCGTGAGCTCGGTGAGGCGGTGCACGGGCTGGCTCGCCGTGCGTGTCACCACGAACGCCGCGACCACACCGATGAGCACGCCACCGCCCGTGACCGCTCCCAGCAGCAGCACCAACCGGTGCAGGAAGTCCTCCGTCTCGGCGATGGGGCGTGCGACCTGCACCGTGTAGCGGTCGTTGACCCGGCCCGACACGAACCGGTAGCGACGGCCGCCGACGGTGAGTGTCTCGCGCAGCAGCGACTGGCCCCGGCCCGCGGCGATGCGCTTGGCCCCGGCCGTGATCGGCAGCTGCACGTCACCCTGCCGGAACTCGTCGCGCAGCTCCTCCGGCAGGTCCTGCGACCGCACGCGTGCGGGGTTCGAGCGATTGGCCTGGTTCGCGGGTGGTGACGGCGGTGTGGGGGTCTGTTCCGTGCCGTCGTTGCCCAGCACGCGCGAGAAGCCGCCCGCCGCGCCCGGGCTCGTGCCCGGCACCCGGGGAACCTGGTCACGCGACGCGTCGTCGGAGGGCCGCTTGGCCCGCACCTCCTCGAAGGCGCGTGTCAGCTTGACGCGCCGCTCGAGCGCGTCGTCGATCTGGGAGTAGGCCTCGCTGCGAGCGAGCGAGTAGGTGACGAAGGACGCTGCGACGAGTGTCAGCGCGATGGCCACGCACGTGAGCAAGGTGAGGCGGGTGCGGAAGTTCACCCGGTGACCATGCCCCGCAGCGCGGCGCCTCGGTCACGCACCGTCGGCCTCGCGCATGACGTAGCCGGAGCCGCGGACGGTGTGGATCAGGCGCGGGTCGCCGTTGGCCTCCGTCTTGCGACGCAGGTACCCCACGTAGATCTCGTGGGAGTTGGAGGTGTTGCCGAAGTCGTAGCCCCACACGTCCTCGAAGATCTGCCGCTTGGAGAGGATCTTGTTGGGGTTGCGCATGAACAGGTGCAGCAACGCGAACTCCGTGCGCGTCAGGTCGATGCGCAGCTCCCCTCGGGTCGCCGTGAGCGTTGCGGGGTCGAGCACGAGGTCCGCGTACCGCAGCTGCTGCACGCCCTTGGCCCCGCCGGAGCGTCGCAGCAGTGCCCGCAGGCGTGCCAGGAGCTCGTCGAGGGCGAAGGGCTTGACCACGTAGTCGTCGGCGCCGGCGTCCAGGCCGGCGACGGAATCGGCGACCTGGCTGCGGGCGGTGACCACGATGACCGGGGTCGTGTCACCGCCGTCGCGCAGGCGGCGGCAGACCTCGAGCCCGTCGATGCCCGGCATCGACACGTCGAGCAGGACGAGGTCGAAGGACGAGCGGTCGAGCGTCGTCAGGGCGGCCTCGCCCGTCGGGACGACGTCGACGTCGTAGCCCTCGAGCTGGAGGGCCCGCGACAGCGCGGTGCGGATGGCTGGTTCGTCGTCGACGATGAGGATCCGGTTCACCCCCACAGCATCGACGCGGCACCGGATGCCGCGGGCCCCCGCTGCGTGTTCTCACAGGTAGCGGGCCCCGGGGGGCTCAGCCGCCCGTCGGGGCGTCCTGCACGAGGGTGCCGGTGCCGTCCGCGGCGACGGTGAACACGTTGCCGGCCTCGTCGGAGGCGTAGGTGGCGCCGGCCTCGTCGGTCGAGTACTGGTAGCCCGCCTTCTCGGTCGCGTGGTCCTGCGTGGCGAGGTCCGAGGCGCCCGCGGCGGCGTCGCCGGTCGCGGCGCTCGTGGCCGCGGCGCCGTCGCCCAGGCCGAGCTGTGCGAGCACGGCCTGCAGCTGTCCGCTCAGCGACTGCACCTGCGCACGCAGGGCGGTGACTTCGGAGCCGTCGTCTGCCGCGCTGACAACCGTGCCGCCGCCGTCCACCTGCGCGCCGCGCACGGCTGCCGCGAAGTCGTCGTGGGAGCGCCCGCCCTCGGGGCGGCCACCGCCGTGCGGGCCGTGGTGGCGGTGCATCCCGCCCGGGCCACCCCGGCGCTGCGAGTCGAAGCGTGTCGGCATCCCGGCGGCGAACTCCGTGGGCGACAGCGCGCCGTCGCCGTCGGCATCGAGGCGGGCGAACCGCTCCTCGGCGCTGGGGCGGCGGGTGGGCGCGGTGGCGTCCTCGCCGGCGGGCAGCGTGGCGGGCATGGGCAGCGGCGTCGCGGCGCCTGCGGTGATCGAGTTCATGGTTGTCTCCCCGTGGGTGGCTGGTGCGGGAGCGGTCCGTCCGACCGGTCTCCACCAGTACGTCGAAGGGGGCCGACCACCCGGTGGCCGACCCCCGACGAGTTCACAGGAAGGAGCGTCTCGCTAGGCGGGGACGCGGAGCGAGGTGGTGCGCTGCGACCGCGGCCACGTCGTGACGTACGGGTCGTCGGCCGTGAGCGTCACCTCCGTGGCGCGCAGGTCGCCGGTCTCCTCGTCGAGCAGGATCGCGTAGGTGTACTGCTTGCCGCTCGGGTCCTCGTAGCCCTTCGGCTGCTCCAGCGGGAGGGTGACGCGCATCGCGCTGCCGCCGCCGG
>JAOPYS010000391.1 GCA_025964465.1 Thermoleophilia bacterium | reverse complement strand
CGCTGGCACGACGTCATCGGCACCGGCGACATCATGCGCGGGCTGGAGACGCGCATCGGCTGGGCGCGCGACCGGCTCCGCGCCCTCGTGTCAGGCGGGCCGCGCCCCGACGCCTCGACGCTTCCCGATGCGGTGCAGACGGGCGTCGACGCCGTGGTGGTCGCCGCGGCCGATCGCGCCGCCGAACGCGCCGCGCAGGCGTGGCGCGGCACCGACGCGGGTCGGGCCATGCTCGACGGGGCCGTCCGGGCGGATGCCGCATCCAGCGACCTGTCCGCGCGCACCGACGAGCGCGTGCGTCGGTGGCAGGGCGAGGTGCTCGACCTCGTCCGTTCGGAGGGGGACGGCAAGCGCGCCACCGCGCGCCTCGCATCCCTGGGCATCAACGCAGCCGGGCTCACGGTGATGATCGCCGTGTTCGCGAGCACGGGCGGGCTCACGGGCGCCGAGGTGGCGGTGGCCGGCGGCACGAGCGCGCTCAGCCACAAGGTGCTCGAGGCCGTCTTCGGCGACCAGGCGGTGCGCACGTTGGCCGAGCGCGCGCGCGAGCGCCTGATGGTGCATGTGGGCGAGCTCCTCGACGAGGAGGCGGCGCGCATGCGCGGCCTCCTCGAGCCCGTGGCGCTCCCGCCTGCTGCGCTGGAGGCGGTGCGCGCCGCCCGCGCCGGGCTCGAGGCGGCGAGGTGAAGCGCGCGCGCCGCGCTGCGGCGCCGACCGATGCGCTCGACGCGCAACTCGTGGCGCTCAGGGAGGCGGCCGCGATCGCCCGGGGTCGTCTCCACGACCCCGCGGTCGACCGCGCCGAGGCCGTCGTCGCGCGGGCCGGAGTGCGGCTCGGACTGGGGTTGTCGGCCACGGTGGTGGCGCTCGCGGGGCCGACCGGCGCCGGCAAGTCGACACTGTTCAATGCGGTCGTCGGCGCCGAGGTCGCGCGGCCCGGGCACCTGCGCCCCACCACGTCGCAGCCCACCGCAGCCGTCTGGGGCGATGTGGGCGATGACCTGCTCGACTGGCTGGACGTGCCGAACCGGCACCGGGTCGACGGCGCGCCCGGCGGGCTCGTGCTGCTGGACCTGCCGGACTTCGACTCGGTGGAGGCAGCCAATCGAGCAGAGGCCGACCGGATCGTGGCGCTGGCCGACCTCACCGTGTGGGTCGTCGATCCACAGAAGTACGCTGACGGCGTGCTGCACGAGCAGTACCTGCAACCGCTGCGCGGTCACGCCGCCACCATGCTCGTGGTGCTCAACCAGGCCGATCGGCTGGACCCGGCCGGGCGCGTCGCCTGCGTCGCCGACATCGCACGCCTCCTCGCCGTCGACGGGGTCGGCGAGGTACCAGTCCTGGCGGTGTCGGCGTCCACCGGACTGGGGCTCGATGCGCTGCGCGCCGAACTGGACCGGCGGGTGGCGTCGCGCGAAGCGATCACGGCGCGGCTGTCGGCGGACGTGCACGCGGCCGCGCGGGACCTCGCGCCCTCGCCCGCGACGGACGCCGCGCCCGCCGGACCCGGCGACCGCGCGACCCTCGTCGCCGCGATGGCTGCGGCATGCGGCGTGCCCCGGGTCGTCGACGCCGTGGCCCAGGCCCACCGACGGCGTGGCGCATTGGCGGTGGGCTGGCCGTTCCTGCGCTGGGTCCGGCGCTTCCGCCCCGACCCACTCCGCCGACTCCGGCTCGGGGAACGGACGGCGGGCGCCGCCTCGACGGGCCGATCGTCACTGCCCCGGCCGAGCCAGGCCCAGGGCGCGGTGCTCGATGCCGCGATGCGGACCCTCGCAGGAAGGGTGGGCGGCGACCTTCCCGAGCCGTGGCCCAACCTCGTGCGACGTGCCGCGTTGTCACGCGAAGCCGACCTCGGCGACCTGCTCGACACGGCGGTCACCGGAGTCGAGCTGGGCGATCGCGGACCGGCATGGTGGAGCGCCATCGGCGCGCTGCAGTGGGCCCTGGCCGCAGCGGTGCTCGTCGGCGCCCTCTGGCTGCTGGCGCTCGCAGGGTTCGCCTACCTGCAGGTCGAACCCCCGACGCCACGGGTCCACGGCGTCCCGTGGCCGACCGGCCTGCTGCTCGGCGGCGCGCTCGCCGGGCTCCTGCTCGCCGCCTTGGCTGGCGGCGTGAACCGCCTCGCGGCGCAGCGACGCGCGCGGCGGGTCGAGCGCGCCCTCACCGCTCGCGTCGGTGACGTTGCCGACGTGGCCGTCCTGGAGCCGGTGGCGGAGGAGCTCGCCGCGTACCGAACGCTCGGCGAACTGACGTCCCGGATCGACGTCAGTCGGACGCCGCGGCGAGCGCGGTGACCGTCACTGTGCGCCCGTCGCGGGGCCCGTCGAACTCGCAGAAGAAGATGCGCTGCCACCGACCGAGCAGCAGCTCGCCATCGGCGACCGGCACGAGCTGGGAGGCCCCGAGCAGCGCGACCTTCACGTGCGAGTCGCTGTTGCCCTCGTCGTGGCGGTAGTCGGAACGATCCGCGAGCGGTCCGAGCGCCCGCACGAGGTCACCCGCGACATCCGGATCGAACCCCTCGTTGACGATGATCGCCGCGGTGGTGTGCATGGATGCGACGAGGAGCGCCCCGGCGTGCGGGTGGTCCCGCGCACACCGCGCGACCTCGTCCGTGATGTCCACGAGCTGGTCGCGGTGCTGCGTGTCGAGCGTGATGGATGCCATGTCGCACCACTACCCGCTCGCCCGGTAGGGTCCGCTCGTTCGCTCCGAAGATTGGACCATCATGCGCCGACGCGCCGCCGCCTCCACCCTCGTCATCGCCGTGCTCGTGCTCGCCTGCGCTGCCACGACCGCCGACGCCAGGCAGAAATTCCGGCGCGCCGCCGGGTTCGGGCCGCCGCCCGCCTACGGCGACTGCCTCGTCCTGCCGTCCACCCATGGCTGCATCTACGACGTGCGCCTCACCGAGTTCGCGCTCAGCTCCCACGTCGTGCACGTGGGCGGCACCCTCACCGCGACGGCCAGCTCGCAGTGGAAGGAGCAGACGCCCGGCCTGAGTGGCCCCGGCCTGCGGCTCACGCACCGCAGCGTCGTCCCCCAGAAGAGCTTCACCGCCTCCTTCAAGGCCGTCGCCGCCACCGGCCCCCACTGGCAGGTCGGCCCTGGCATCACGATCTCCGTGCCGGGCTCGGCCGTGTACACCGAGAGCGACTACTACGCGGTCGTGGACAAGCGCGCCGCCATCCTCGATGGACACGTGAAGGACCTCGACAAGGTCGGCGTCGCCGGCATGCAGGTGCTCATCGACGGCCTGGGCTCGGTCTCGGGCGAGGACTACTACGCGACGACCGCGCGCGACGGCTACTACGAGGCGACGCTCAAGCCGGGCAGCTACCGGGTGTGCATGCGCGAGATCGTGAAGGGCGGCAAGCTCGGGCGCGACATCTGCTCGCTGGCGACCGTGTTCGAGCCGGGCCGCAAGGCGGTGCTCGTGCGCGCGGCCAAGACCGCAAGGGTGAACTTCACGCTCCTGAGGTCGGCGAAGACCGAGCTGACGCTCGACCCGCCGAGCGTGCCGGCGAACGGCCTCTCCGGCTCGCACCTCAAGGTGCGGACGACGGACCGCTTCGGTACGCCGCTTGCCGGCCAGAGCGTGGTCATCAGCCCCAACGTCCAGGGCTCGCGCGACCAGAGCCTCGCCGTGCCGGCGCTCGTCTGCGACGCCACCGGTTCGCGCTGGCCGAAGGCGTACCCGGGCACGGTCGACGACTCCGCCGACCCGTACACCGTGACGACCGACTCCGCCGGCACGTACGAGGCCACGATCGCCGCGGGCACCGTGCCCGGCACCTGGTCGATCTCGGCGCGCAACGACACGATCCCCACCGCGCGCGGCTACGCCTCGGCGAACCTGGCGATCACCGCACAGCCGTCCGTGCCGCTCGCCACGCTGCACACCCTCGTCAACGACAACGCCGGCGGCGGCGTGCCGCAGCTGTCGCAGTTCGGCGGGCCGGGCTCCAACGAGAACCTGCGCAACTGGCTCGTGGCGCTGCGCCAGCAGCCCTTCTGGACCGGGGTCGAGGTCATCCCGGTCCGCGGCATCGACAACCGTGTCGCCATGCTGCTCGTGCAGGAGGGGACCGTGTCCGTCAACCAGACCACCGCGGCCATCACCGGGGACCTGTCAGGCGCGCGCGTGCTGGAGCCGGAGGATTCCGGCCTGGCCGTCACGGCGCAGCAGCAGGTCGCGATGGGCGGACAGGTGTCGACGCTCCCCGTCAACTGGACGGCGGCCGACTGGAGCGCCGGTACGGCGCCCGGCACCGGGCTGGCACCGCGAGGTGCGACGTACTTCGACCGGTACGTCACCCTCGGTGGCCTGCGCTTCGGCGGGTTCCCCTACCCGGCGGGCGTGGCCAAGTCCGCCTGCGGCTGACCGCCTCGGGCGGCGGACCGTCAGCCGACCAGTCGCAGGCGGTGCACGGCGACGATGGCGGGGATCGATCCGTCGCGTCGTCCCGCAACCGTCGTGATGGTGATGGTGAGTGAGGGCGGCCTGCGGTGCGCGTGGCGCGCCTGCGCGCCGAGGCGGCGCAGCGTCGCCACGAGCCGACGCCCACCGGGCGTCAGGGGCGTGGGCACCACGTGGCGTCCCGCCGCTCGGAAGGTGAAGCCACCGGTGCCGAGCATGAGAGCGCGCGGCCGGACCGGACCGGCTGGCCGGCGGTGGGGACGGGAGCGTCCGGTCAGGTTGCCGCCGCCAGCCGTGATCACGTTGCCCCCACCCGCGGTGATCACGTTGGCACCTCCGGCGGTGATGACGTTCGCCCCGCCGGCCGTGATGACATTCGCCCCGCCGGCGGTGATGACGTTGCCGCCGCCCAGGGTGATCACGTTCGCGCCGGGCGCCGCGATCGCGCTGCCCCCGACGAGCTGGATGCGCCCGGTCCGATCGACCGGGATCGTCACCTGGTTGATGAAGGTCGATCCTGCGGGGCCCGTGATCGGGGGCGTCGGTACGCCGGCCCGCGCCACCACCGCAGCATCTGCACGGACGGCGAACCCGACGGCCAGGCGCACGGCCAGTTGGATCGCCGCCTGCACGGCGGCACGCACCTGCTCCGGGGTGGGCGGCGCCGGCGGAGTCGGGGACGTCGGGGGTGCGGGCGTGGTGGGCGTCGGCGCGGGTGACGTGCCGGCCGGGGGGGTCGGGCCGACCGGCGGGGTCGGATCGACGACGGGTGCGACGCCTGCGGCGCCGCAGCTCGTGACGGCCCCGCTGGGCGTCGCGGGGTCGGGCGCGAACACCCGAAGGTTGCCTTCGGTGACGCTTGCGAGCAGGCTCCTGCCGCCGCTTGCGGCGGTCCACCTCCACCCCAACTCCGCCGCGAAGGGCTGGGTGAGCTCGCCGTCACGAAGCGCCACACCCGCAGGGGCGCGCAGCACGTGGGTCAACTCGGGCCGCGCGTTCTCCCGCGTCCAGGCAAGCGTGATGCTGCCGTCCGTGCCGGCGACCAGGGTGTGCGAGTAGGAGTTCGCGATGTCGATGTCGGGCGCGTTGGCCACGACGAGCTGGTCCGACTGGCCGGGTACCGCGCCACGGAACGCAGACCGATCCGACGTGCGCCACACCACGAACGGCGTGCCGTCGCCGCGGATCGCGACGCGGGGCGGCGAAGCTGCATTCGCATCCGTCGTCAGCGCCACCGGCACGGGGAAGCTGCCAGCCGTCGACAGGGTGGTCGCCGACACCAGTGCCGGACCCGGCGACGGTTGCGTCGCGAGGGCGAGCGTGATGGTGCCCCCGCACCGACGGTCCACCGCGAGCTGCGGGAAGTCCGAGGTGCTCGTCGCACCAGCCGCGGCTGGCGCCTCCTCGACCGCTGCGCCCCACGTGCCCGCGCGCCGGACGGCGGCCTCCACGATCCACCTCGCGCCGTTCCAGGCGCGCCAGGCGACGACCGCCGTCCCGTCCGGGGCGACGGCGGCGGCCATCGGCTCGTCGGAGTTGCTCGAGTCCACGCCGTTCGTCGACAGCGTCGCGACGTCGCCCCACGAGACGGCGCCCGTCGACAGTTCCAGCGTCGTCGCCATGGCGTGGCCCGTCACCGGGTCGGACCACGCGAACGCCGCATGGCCAGCCGGGTCGAGGTCCCACGCGGTGGTCCTCGGATGCGGGGCCGTGCCGTAACAGTGCGCGTCGGTCCACGCGCCGGACCCGGCGACCAGGACGCTCGCGCACAACGCGAACATCGGGCCGGGCACGGCTTCGGGCCAGGTCGCGACGGCATCACCGCGGGCATCCACCGCGAGCTGCGCGCGACCGATCGATCCGCCCGCTCCCGCGGTGGCCACCTGGGTCGTGCCGCCCACGGGCGTGGCGCCGGACAGGCGCGTCGACCACAGGTGGATCGCATCACCGGGACGGCGACCCACCACGAGCAGGTCGTCGGTGCCCGGCAGGTCCGAGACGGCGAAGTCCTCGAGGCCGGGCGTGGTGCCGATGTCGATGGGCTGGCTCCAGCCCGCGGCGCGGGCCGGCGAGCAGAGGGCCGAAGTCGCGAGGAGGGCTGCGAGGGCGAGGAGGACGGTCGTCGCGTGGCGACCGGGAACTGCGACGGACATGGGACGTGGTACCTGTGGTCGAAATCGAGGGTGCGTCACTGTATCGGTCCACGCGCGGCGTGGGAACGTCGGTTCGAGCAGCGCACCAACGATGCGCGCACGAGCTGCGGCCGGGGCCCGCACTAGGGTGTGCGCGCCCCACACGCGCGGAGGATCCCCCCACGGACCGCGCCACACCCCGTCGCAGGAAGCCCCCCCATGACGACCTCCACCTTCCCCGAAGTGCCGGCCCTCGACGTGGCCGACGCCATCGTGCGCGCGCACGAGAACACCGACACGCTGGACACGCAGCCCGGCAGCACGCGGTTCCTGCACGCCGCGCGTGACTTCGATGCGCTGCTCTCGTCGGCCGATCGCAACGCGACCGCGTCGGAGGAGGCCGGCCGCACCGCCGAGGCGCCCCGCGCCCCGCTGTCGCTCGGGGCCGTCGTGCTCGGGGGCCGCGACAGCGACACCTCCGACCGCACCGCGCCGCGCACCCTCGAGCGCGCGCTGCTCGAGCTGGGCCTGATCCCCGAGACGGGCTGGTCGTCCGAGCAGGCCGAGCGCTTCCGCGCGGCTGCCATCTCCGGTTCGAGGACGCCTGCCGACCTCGTGCAGCTCGTCGGCTTCCTGCGCTCGTGGCACGCGCTGCCCCGCACCGCCGCGGCGGTCGAGTTCGCATGCACGCTGCTCGGGAGCGAGCACTCGGTCAGCGCGATCGAGCGCAGCGTCGGTGGCGTGTGGAGCTACAGCCGGCGCCAGTCGCGCGACGTGCGCTCTCGCTTCACGCCGGAGGAGGAGGCGCGCCTCGTGCAGGCTGCGCTCGCCAACCCGCGCCCTGGCAAGCAGACGCTGCTCGTGCTCGACGCCGTCGACAACGACGGCGGCTTCTCGGCCTACCGTCGCGACCTGCGCCTGACCGCCCTCGAGGCCGCGCTGCGCAGCCCGGCCGAGGCACAGGACGCGCTGCAGTGGGCGCTCGACGCCCGCGCCATGGGCATCGACGACGAGGCCGACGTGGCCGTGTTCGTCCGCCTGCTCACGCAGCCGTAGCGGCTCCGTTCAGCGCACGACCTTGGAGCCGCCGGTGATGCCGTCCTCGCCCGTGTCGGTGAACCGCACCCAGGCCTTGTCCGAGCCGTCGTAGTCGGGTGCCCAGAGGATGAGCGTGGCCTCGCGGTCCATCGCAGTGACCTGCTCGGTGCCCTCGGGGTCGACGCCGCGCCAGATCCGCACGAACGGGTTCTGCTCGAGCTCGTCACCGATCGTGGTCGGGAGCGTGTGGCCCGGGTGCACGCGCGTCTCGGGCGGCAGCTCGAGCAGCCGCTCCACCGAGGCGCGGTGGTCCGCGTAGCCCGTGTTGCCCGGCGCGAAGTTGCCGCCGACGGTGCCCTTGAACAGCACGTCGGCCGTGAACACGTCGCTGTCGTTGACCAGCAGCGAGACCTGCCCCGCCGAGTGGCCCGGCGTGTACAGCACGCGCACGCGCAGGTCCCCGAACGCGAGCTCGTCACCGTCGTCGACGGTCGCGTCGATGCGCAGCACCTCCTCGGCGATGTTGTCCTTCGTCCACGCGTGCGCGTGCACGGGGGCCGAGAACGCCGCGACGTACTCGTCCACCCCGGCGACGTGGTCGACGTGCCAGTGGGTCACGAAGATCGCGTCGACCGTGACGCCGAGCTCGCGGGCCTTCTCGATGAGCGGCCCCGTGACCCCGTTGCCGTCGATGAGGATGGCGTGCCCGCCCTCGCGGTCGGCCACGAGGTACGAGTTGGAGGTCCAGTGGGGGGATTCCGTGCGCTCGATGATCATGTGAACTGGATCACGCTCCTGATTCCGTCCTGGTGGTGCATGAGGTCGAAGCCCTGGTTGACGTCGTCCAGGCTGATGCGGTGGGAGATGAAGTCGTCGACGTCGATGTCTCCGGCGAGGTAGCGGTCCACGAGCAGCGGCACCTGCGTGCGCCCCTTCACGCCGCCGAACGACGCCCCGAGCACGGTGCGCCCGGTGATGAGCAGCCGCGGCACGACGTCGAGCGTCTCGCCCTTGCCGGCGACGCCCGTCATGGTCGCGACGCCCCAGCCCATGCGCGCCGCCTCGACGGCCTGGCGCATGACGTCGACGTTGCCGGTCGCCTCGAAGGTGTAGTCGGCGCCCATGCCGCCCGTCTCCTCGAGCACGCGCTCAACGGTGTTCGCATCGGCGAGCCAGCCGTCGGTGGCGCCGTGGCGCGCCGCGATGTCGAGGCGCTCCTGCGACAGGTCGACGCCGATGATGCGCTCCGCGCCCTGCAGCCGCGCGCCGGCGATCGCACCGAGGCCGACCATGCCGAGCCCGAACACCACGACGGTGGATCCCGGCTCGACCTTGGCGCGGTACATCGCAGCACCCAGGCCGGTCGAGAGCCCGCACGCGAACAGGCACGCGGCCTCGAGCGGTGCCTCGGGGCTCACCTTGGCCAGCGAGATCTCCGATACGACCGTCGCCTCCGCGAAGGTGGAGCAGCCCATGAAGTGGCGCAGTTCCTCCCCGTCCCCGCGCGACAGGCGGGCCGAGCCGTCGGGCAGGTAGCCGAGGCCCTGCTGCTCGCGGATCGCCACGCAGATGTTGGTCCTGCCGCTCAGGCAGTTGACGCACTGCCCGCACTCGGGCGAGAAGAGCGTGACGACGTGGTCGCCGACCGCGACGGTGGTCACGCCCTCGCCGATCGCCTCGACGACGCCGGCGCCCTCATGGCCGAGCACGCATGGCGCGTACCCCGACGGGTCGACGCCTGAGGCGGAGTACATGTCGGTGTGGCAGACCCCGCATGCGACGAGGCGCACGAGTACCTCGCCCGCCCGAGGGCCGCCGAGTTCGACGTCCTGGACGACGAGCGGCTTGCCGAATTCCTCGAGTACTGCAGCGCGGATTCTCATGGCGCCGAGTATGGCAGCCCCGCGCGCCCGATCGTGGGGGAGCAGCAGGTAGTGCGGAGCGTCGTCGGAGCGCCCCCGAAGACGACGCGACCCCGACGCGGGCGTCAGGGTCTGTCGTCGAC
>JAOPYS010000372.1 GCA_025964465.1 Thermoleophilia bacterium | reverse complement strand
TCGGCGAACGGACCAGCGACGAGGCGATCGCGCATGCCCTCGACTACGTGCAGCAGATCCGCAAGATTCCCATCGTCGTCAACGACTCACGCGGGTTCTTCACCAGTCGCGTGATCGGCAAGTACATCAACGAGGGCCTGCGGATGCTGGCGGAGGGGGTCAACCCGGTCGCGCTCGAACGCGACGCCGTGATGGCCGGATTCCCCACGGGAGTGCTGCAGATCAGCGACGAGCTCAACCTCGAACTCATGAAGAAGATCGCCCTGGCCACGAAGGCCGCCGTCGAGGCGGAGGGCGGCACCTACGTCGCCGAACCCGCCGACGAGGTCGTGGAGTGGATGCTCGCGCAGGGCCGGGGCGGCAAGCTCGCCGGCGCGGGCTTCTACGAGTACGATGCGAGCGGCACGCGCGGGAGCCTCTGGGCGGGCCTCGCGGATCGCTTCCCAGTGGCGGCCGAACAGCCGACCGTGCGCGACATCCAGGAGCGCCTCACCTTCTCGATGTCACTCGACACCATCCGCCTCTTCGAGGAGGGCGTGCTGCGCACGGTGCCCGACGCCAACATCGGCAGCGTGTTCGGCATCGGGTTCCCGCCCATGCAGGGCGGCGCCATCCAGTACGTCAACGGCTACGAGGCCGTCGACGGCTCACTCGGCGTGGCAGCGTTCGCGGCGCGCGCGACCGAGCTCGCGGCGACGTACGGGGAGCGGTTCGCCCCGCCCGCATCGCTCGTCGAGAAGGCCGCCTCGGGCGCGACCTTCGAGTGACACGGGCGGGGACTGCGCCCGCCCGTCAGCGAGCGGCGGGGTTGTAGTCGCGGTAGTCGTCGATCTTCCGCTCCTGGAGGTGGAAGCCGAACTGCTCGTGCTCGGACACCGTGCCCGAGTGGTCGGCGTCGAGCGGCGCGACGAGCGCGAATGCCTCGTCGCGGGTGAGCCGCTTGTCGTGGTCGGTGTCGAGCCGCTCGAATTCGAGCACGGCGGACATGGCGGCCTCGTCGCGGTCCTTCATCGGTCCCGGGCCGTGCGTCCGGCGCACGCGCTCGTCGTGCAGCATGTCGGACGGCTGGGCGAGCGACACGACGCCGTCGCCGTCGTGGTCGTACGGCGCGATCAGCCGTTCGGCCGCGAACTGCTCGGGCGACGGGCCGGGCTCCGGGTAGACCCTCGCGCTGAGCTCGTCGACGATGCGCTGCTGCGCCGTGAACTCCGGACTCTCGCGCGTCCCGTTCGACCCGCTCATGACCATGCCGCCGAGCAGGACGGCGCCGCCCATGAGCGCGAACGCTCCCGCGACGGCGATCCCTCCCCCGACCCGACCCAGCCGCTCCGTGTGGAGCCCGTGACCGAGCGCCGCGACGCCGCCACCCGCGGCGGCGGCGCCCAGGCCACTGAGGACGCCGAGCTTGGCGGTGTATGCGACGCCCGTGTCCCTGCGGTTGGGGAGCAGCGCCTCCTTCCAGGAGGGACGCGGGGCCTGGAGTTCCCGGAGCTTGGCGCCCTCGATGTCGAGCTGCGCGCGGAGCGCCGGGTCGATGACGGGCGCAGGATACTTCGATACGGACATGCTGGTCCCCCGGTGTCGACGAGCCGTTCGGCCCAACTCGTCAGGTGTGCGTACCATCACGTCGCAGCTCGCGGACGCCGCGACCCGTGCAACCTGTGCGCGTGCGAACACACGCGGGCGCCTGCGCGGCGCGGCCCGCACCGGGCATCGCGTCGTCCCCGAGCGGGTAGGCGAGGGCTCATGGACCTCGCCGCTGGCCCGGAACCGGGCATCAACCACATCACCTTCGCGCTGGGCGAGGAGCAGCGCGAGCTCGTCGCGGTCGCGCGCCGGTTCGCGCAGGAGCGGCTGCGGCCGGCCGCCGACGCGATGCAGCGCGAGATGTCCGAGCACGGCATCGGCGCGTGGCGCGTCCCCGACGGCCTGCTCGCGGATGCGGCGGCTGCGGGACTGCTCACGTACGCCATCCCCGAGGCGAGCGGCGGGGGCGGCCTCGATGCCGTCACCAGCGCCATGCTGATGGAGGAGCTGACGGCCGGCGACCCCGGGCTCGCGTCGCTGTTCGGGAGCGCCCAGCTGTTCGCCGGCGGGCTCCTCGCGGCGGGCGATGCGATGGACGACGCGGTGCGCGACCGCTGGCTCGAGCAGCTGTGTGCGCCCGAGGGTGCGTATGCCGCGATCGCCTTCAGCGAGCCGCACGCCGGCAGCGACCTCGCCAACATCTCCACGCGCGCGGAGCGCGACGGCGACGGTTGGCGGATCTCCGGCGAGAAGACGTGGATCACCGGGGCGATGCCGGGCACGACGGCGCTGCTGGTCTTCGCGCGCACGGGCGGGCCCGGGGCGGGCGGCATCAGCGCGTTCGTGGTCCCCGGCGATGCGGACGGCGTCTCCTACACCAAGCTCGACCTCATGGGCCTGCGCACGTCCTACACCGGGCAGGTCTTCCTCGACGGCGTGCACGTCGACGGCGACGCGATCGTCGGCGGGGTCGACGCCGGGTTCCTGGTCGCGATGCGGTTCTTCGCCGGGTCGCGCCCACAGGTGGCGGCGTCCGCGCTCGGCATCGCGCGCGCGGCCTTCGAGCACGCGGTCGCCTACGCCAACGAGCGGGAGGCGTTCGGGCGGCCGATCATGGACCGCCAGGGCGTCTCCTTCCTGCTCGCTGACATGGGGATGCGCATCGAGGCGGCGCGTGCCCTCGTGTGGCGCGCGTGCGACGCCGCCGACCGTGGCGAGGACGTGGGCCTCGTGGGCTCGTACGCCAAGGCCTTCGCGAGCGACGTGGCGATGCAGGTGACGACCGACGCCGTGCAGGTGCTGGGCGGCGCCGGGCTGAGCGCCGACCACCCGGTGGAGCGGTGGATGCGCGACGCCAAGGTGCTGCAGATCGTGGAGGGCACCAACCAGGTGCAGCGCATGATCGCGGGGCGCTACTACGCGCAGGGCGTGGTCGCCGTCCCGTGATCGACCCGGCCAGCTTCCGCTCGATCAACGTCGTCCGAACGGGCGCGGTCGTCGTGGTCGAGCTCGACAACCCCCCGCTCAACGTCATCACGCTGGACGTCGGCCGCGAGCTGGTGCGCGCGTGCACGGAGCTCGCCGCCGACGAGGGCGTGCGCGCGGTCGTGTTCCGCTCCGCCCACCGCGGCATCTTCACCGCCGGGGCCGACATCACGATGATGGCGCAGGTGGCGGACGACCCGGGCGTGCTCGAGCAGTTCGGGGCAGTGCTCGACGTGTTCGACCGCGTCGAGGCGCTGCCGATGCCCACGATCTGCCAGCTGGAGGGGATCGCCATCGGTGGCGGCTTCGAGCTGGCGCTCGCGTGCGACTTCCGCATCGCGGGCGACGACCTCGCGCAGCTCGGCCTCCCGGAGGTGCGCATCGGCCTGCTGCCCGGCGGCGGCGGCACGCAGCGCCTCCCGCGCCTGGTCGGCGCCGGGGTGGCCACGGAGATGATCATGAAGGGGCGACGCTACGACGCCGCGACGGCGCTCGCGAAGGGCCTCGTGCACGAGGTCGTGCCGGCGGACGAGCTGGTGGCGACGGTCGAGCGTCGCGCCGCCTCGCTGGCCGCGCAGGCACCGCGCGCCCTGCGCCACATCAAGACGCTCATCCGCGCCTCGTTCACCCACCCGGGCAGCGAGGGGCTCGAGCTCGAGCGCGAGCTCTTCCGCGACGTGCTCGCGACCCGCGACGCCGTCGAGGGCATCGGCGCGCTGACCGAGAACCGGCGCGCGGAGTTCACCGGCCGCTGAGCCGGCCGCGCGGACGGGGGAACCCCGAGCCGGGTCGTCGCGTCGGAGGGAGCGACCATCCACTCCATCCGAAGAGGTGTCGTCATGTCCCGCGTCCGCTCCCTGTCACTCCCGTCCGCCCGGATCGGGATCGTGCTGATCGCCGTGCTCGTCGCGGGCGCACTCGCCGTCGCCGCCTCGATCGACGCACCCCGCTCTTCGACGTCCGGCCCCTCCGAGGGCCCGGGCGGGGTCGCCGGCACGACCACGAACATCACCTCGGCCAACCGCGCGTTGTCCAAGGCGGTCGGGGCGCCGGCCGGCGGCACCGTCGAGGGCGAGCTCACGGCGCCGGGCGGTGGACGCTCCGCCGACGTGGGGAGCTCCACGACCGGCCCGACCGCCGACCTCGCCGAGGCGGCGACCGACGAGGGTGGCACCTCCGTGACGG
Source organism: Thermoleophilia bacterium (assembly GCA_025964465.1). Taxonomy (GTDB): domain Bacteria; phylum Actinomycetota; class Thermoleophilia; order Gaiellales; family SKUG01; genus JAGQUL01. Next base: position 3,713 of record JAOPYS010000372.1, on the reverse strand, counting down.
GATCCGTGCTGGCACCGCCCGCCATCGACGCGCAGATCGTGCGCACGGGCACGATGGAGCTGCGCGTGCGACGCGGTCACTTCGACGACGCGTGGCGTGACGCGAGCGCCGTCGCCGGCTCCTTCGGCGGCTCGGTGCAGGCCGCGTCGCGCAGCGGCAGCGGGAAGGACGCGCGCATCGGCACGATCACCCTCCGCATTCCCTCCGGGCGGTTCGACGCGGCCGTGGCCCGGCTGCGCGACGTGTCCTCCACGACGGTGCGCCAGCTCGACATCGCCAGCCAGGACGTGACCCAGGAGTACGTCGACACGAAGTCGCGCCTGCGGCACGACCGCGCGGTCGAGGCGCGCCTGCTCGCGCTGCTGGCTCGCACGAAGGACGTCGGCGAGGTGCTCGCCGTGCAGGCCCGGCTCGACGCGGTGCAGGAGGCGATCGAGGTCTCGTCGGGTCGCGTCCAGTACCTCGCGGGCGCCAGTTCGACGAGCACGATCCAGGTGTCGCTGCGGGAGCCGGGGGCCGCGGGCACGCCCGACCACTCGGCGGAGCACCACCCCTCCGTCCTGCGGGCCGCGGTCGACGACGCCCGCGAGCAGGGCACCGAGCGCATCGCCTCGGCGATCGTCTGGGTGGGCGGCGCGCTGCCGACGCTCGTCCTGCTACTCGTCGTCGGCATCGTCGCCCGCACGGCGTGGACGCGACGCCGCCGCCGCGATGCCGACCCCGCCTGATCGCCCGGGTCGCCGGCCGTCCCGATCCACCTAGGTAGGTGGTCGGGGCGGCCCCGGCAAACGTAGGTAGTTGTTCCGCTTCGACGGGCGGACATCGGACGTACCTTGATGGCAAGCGGCACGGAGCGCCGCAGTCACCTCGCCACGGGAGCGCCACAGAATGTCCACCACCGTCACCCTCCAGCTCAACGCCGCCAACGTCGCCGGCGACTGGGCCACCCGCTCCGCCGGCACGGCCCGCACCGGCACCGGCGACCTCGGCGCCAGCAGCCGCGCTCCCCGCTCGCCGCGCACCGACGAGATCGCCGTCTACCTGTCGGAGCTGCGTGGGGCCGTCGAGAGCATCCGCCGCGGCGCGCACAGCCCGAGCCTCGCCGACAGCCGCACCGAGGTCGCCGAGCTCGCGTTCGGCACGCCCGCCATGTACTGCGGGATCCGCTTCGCCATCGGATTCGCCTGACGCACCGCCGGTCGCGCCGGACGCCGACGGCGTGACCACCGAGGGAACCACACGAACGCCGCCCGCCGAGGCGGCGTTCGTCGTACCGGGGCCCGCACCTCAGGCGGTCGCGGCGGCCTCGGTCTCGTCCTGCCAGCTCGTCTCCACGGAGGCGCCGGCCGCTGCCACGGCATCCAGCAGCGCCCGGTGGCGCATGAGCGTGGGCAGGTCACCCCGCACGCGCAGGCGCGAGTCGAGCACGCCGTCGACGATGCCCTGCGTGCCGCCGAACACCGCCTTCCAGCGAGCCAGCGAGCCACCGATCGCGAACGGCACCCGACCCGATTCGGCCGACGGCACCGCCGACACGCCGCGCACCGTGCCCTCGTGCAGGTCGAGCAGCAGGGTGGTCGGCTCGACCCCGTGCTCCTCGTCCGCGTCCACCACGAACGCGATCGGACCGAAGATCCAGGTCACGCACTCCGTGCGGACCGTGGCCGAGTCGCGGAGCTGCTCGCCGAGCAGCTCGGCCCAGGACGATGATGCGAAGGAGGAGGACATGCCGCGATCCTATCCGGCGGCGCGCGGGACCCGGACGGAGATCGCTGACGACAGCACGTCGAACGCCGCCGGCGTGGTGCCGACCAGCTCGCCGTCGAGCACGACGCCCTCGGCGGGCGCCCCCTCCGGCACGTCCACGGTCAACCCGCGCGTGCGCTCGACCCGGACGAGCGGGTCGCGCACGTGGGCGCCCGAGTAGATCTTCGGGAAGGTACGGATGAGGCGCAGGCGGCCGGCCGCGCCGATCAGCACCACGTCGAACATCCCGTCGTCGATCTGCGCGTCCGGGGCGACGTGCATGCCGCCGCCCATCCAGCCGTTGTTGCAGACGTCGATGTCGACCACGTCGAGCGTCGCGTCGAGGCCCTCGGCCGTCTTCACGCGCACCGTGCGCGCGCGGTTGCGCGCGAGGCACCCCACCGTCGCCGCCGCGAAGGCGCCGTTGTTGCCGAGGCGCTTGAGGCGGCCCGTGACGCGCTCGACCACCTCGGCCGCCATGCCGACGTTGGCCGTCGACACGAACCCGCGCGCCAGCTCCCCGGGGCCGCCCGGCCCGCGGAAGCGCGCCACGCCCACGTCGATGCGCCGCAGCTCGCCGCCCCGGGCCACGGCGACCGCGCCGGCCTCGTCCTTGGGGATGCCGAGCCCGCGCGCGAGGTCGCCGCCCGTCCCCTGGTGCACCACGGCCAGCTCGATGTCGTCGCGCAGCACGCGCGCTCCGTCGGGGGCCACGCACCCCGCGACCACCTCGCCGAGCGTGCCGTCACCGCCGAGCACGACGAAGTCGCGCACGCCCTCGCCGAGCAGCCGCCGCACGATCGTCGTCGCGTCGCCCGGCCCCGTCGTCAGCAGGACCTCGAGGTCCCCGGCTGCCTCGTCGGCGCCCAGGGCAGCCACGATGCGGCGCCACCGAGACGCCGTACGGCCGCTCGCGGATGCTGGGTTGATGATGACGGCGCGCACACGCGGCCCCTACCCATCGGCGCCCGGCTCGGACCCCCGTGCGCTCCGACCGGACCCGGTGTCAGGCGGAGGCGAGCGATGCCGCGGCGGGCACGCCGACGGTCTCGTCGATCGCAGCCTCGAGCGCGATCTCCACCATCTCGTCGACGGCCTGGCGCAGCGCCTCGTCGGTGATGCGGTGGAACTCGCCGTCGACGATCACGTCGCTGACGGTGCACAGCGCCGCGGCGCGCAGCTTGCGGAGCGCGGCGACCGTGAACAGCACGGCTGCCTCCATCTCGACCGCGAGCGTGCCGCGATCGCTCCAGCGCTGGGCCAGGCCCGTGTCCGGCTGGTAGAAGACGTCGCTCGAGACGATGTTGCCGACCCGGATGTCGCGATCCACGGCCTGCGCCGCCTTGACGGCGCTCAGCACGAGGCCGAAGTCCGCGGTGGGCGCGTGCATCTCGCCGCCCGTGTAGTTGAGCGCGGTGCGGTCGGCGGGCGTGGCGCTCGTGGCCACGACCAGCTCGCCCATCGTCATGCCGGGCTGCAGGCCGCCGCAGGTGCCGACGCGGATCAGCCGCTTGGCGCCGAGCATGTTGAGCTCCTCGAACACGATCGCCGCGCTCGGGCAGCCCATGCCGGTCGACTGGACGCTCACCGGCTTGCCCTTGAAGGTGCCCGTGAACCCGAGCATGCCGCGCTCGGAGTTGACCTGCCGCGCACCCTCGAAGAACGTCTCGGCGATGTACTTGGCGCGCAGCGGGTCACCCGGGACGAGGACGGCCTCGGCGTAGTCGCCCTGCTCGGCGCGGAGGTGGATCGGCATGGGGGTCCTTTCGGGGCGGGACGGGCCGAGCGAGCCTACCGTCCCACGCCCACCTGCGCGTCCCGCGACCCTTGACACCGCCCCGCTCCCGTCGTCCCATGGGGTGGGATACACCGCGCAGCCACTGGACGGCACGCGGGGACGAGTGGGGATACGACATGTGTGGTTCTGCTGGCATCGGCTCGACGCCGACCCTTGCGACGACTCCGAC
>JAOPYS010000318.1 GCA_025964465.1 Thermoleophilia bacterium | reverse complement strand
GGCCTCGTCGTGCAGCACGGTGGGCGCGCCGCCCGCGTGCCCGGCGAGCGCGTGCTGCGCCAGGAGCGGTCGCGTGGCGCGCGCTGCCTGCGGGTCGATGTCGCGGCGGTCACCGAGCAGGCCCTCGACCCAGCGCTCCACGGCATCCGCGCCGGCGCGCTGGCCGTCGCCCACCGGCTCGAGCACGTCGCCCATCGGCACGTCCGGCAGCGGTCCGATCGCGTGGTGCGCTCGGGCCGTGAGCTCGTTGAGCAATTGCTGGAGTGCTCCCAGCACGAAGCCGCCGTGGCCTCGCTGGACGGTGGGGGTCGTCGCCATGCGCGCGACATCGACTGCCGGCAGTCCGTCCCTTGAACGGACTGGAGCGACCAGCACGCGTCGCAGCGCCGCCCGACCGTGCGAAGATGCAGCGAATGACCGTTGCAGCCCAGATCAGTGCCAACCGCTGGCGCACGCTCGTCGTGCTGCTGGGCTTCGGCGCCATCATCCTCGCCGTCGTCGCCGGCGTTGCGGGTGCCTACAGCCCGTCGCTGGCCGGCGTGCTCGGCATCGGGATGATCGTGTACGGCCTCGTGGCCTACCGGTCGTCGGGGGCGATGGTCGCGAGCGTGTCGGGTGCCCACCCGATCACCCGCGCCGAGCACCCCGAGCTGTGGAACTCGGTCGACAACGCGGCCATCGCGGCGGGCCTCGCGAAGACCCCCGACGTCTACCTCGTCGACGACCCGGCACCCAACGCGTTCGCCGCGGGCCGCACGCCGGAGACCTCCTACGTCGCCGCGACGACGGGCCTGCTCGCACTGCTCGACCGTCGCGAGCTCGATGGCGTGATGGCCCACGAGATCGCCCACATCCGCAACCGCGACGTGCGGCTCATGACCATCGCGGCCGTGCTCACCGGATCGATCGTCCTGCTGTGCGACATGATGATGCGGGTGACGCTCTTCGGGGGCGGGCGCCGCGAGAGCGGCAGCAACCCCTTCGGGCTGATCTGCGGCATCGTGGTGGTCATCCTCGCCCCGATCCTCGCGGGCCTGCTCCAGATGTCCCTCTCCCGCAAGCGCGAGTACCTCGCCGACGCGAGCGCGGTGGACATCGCGGGCGACGCCGACGGGCTCGCCTCGGCGCTGGCCAAGCTGGCGGCCGACACCCAGCCACTGCGTCGGGCGACGCGGGCGACGGCGCACATGTACATCGAGTCACCGCTGCGCGACCACGCGGGCCTGCGCTCGGGCCTCGGCGGCATGTTCGACACGCACCCCCCGCTCGAGGAGCGCATCGCGCGGCTGCAGGCCATGGCGGGCGGCGCCGCCCGGTGACGGAGGTGGACGCGCCCGCCCGGATCGCCCTCGACGCCAACGCGCGCAACAACGCGATGCACCAGGGCCTGCGGCTCGACCGGTGGCGCACGGTGCGCGACGCGCTCTGGTCGGTGCTCGACCCCCTGCTCGAGCCGGGCGCACGGGTCGCGCTCGTCGGCGGCGGCAGCTGCGACGACGTGCCCCTGGCGCGGATCGCCGAGCGTGCCGCCCGGGTCGACCTGGTCGACTTCGACACCGGGGCGACCGACCGGGCCCGCACCAGGCTCGAACCCACCGCGCGCGAGCGGGTCACCGCGATCGAGTGCGACGTGACCGGCGGCTGCGCCGACCGCGTCCTCGCGGCGCTGCGCGACGGAGCGACCCTCCCCCGCTCGCTCCCGCTCCCGGTGACGCCCCTCGGCTCGGGCGACTACGACCTCGTGGTGGGCGACATGCTGTACACGCAGCTGCTCCACGCCGGCCTCATCGCGCTCGGCATCGCCGGCGCGCGCCAGCACGAGCTCATGCGCCGCTACGACCCCGCGCTCACCGAGGCACTCGTGCGCCGGGTCGAGGCCTCGGTCGCACCGGGCGGCCACGCCGTCCACGTGCACGACCTCGCCTGCTGGGCCTCAGGCCACACCCAGCCCCTGGCGATCGAGGCGGTCCTCGCCGATCCCGAGCGCACGTGGGACCAGCTCCTGCGACACGACAACTGCGACCCACTGCTCGTCCTGCGCCGCTTGGGCGTGGAGGTCCTCGCCACGTCCTGGTGGCGGTGGCCGTTCGAGCCCGCGAAGCAGTTCGTCGTCCGCTGCGCCGTCACCCGTCGCGCCGACGGGAGTCACCAGGCGTTGCTCACGCAGGTCTCCGAGAAAGCCGTCGACGGGTTGCCGGCCGCGTCCCGAAGCGTCGCGCCGAAGTAGCTGGTGGTCGTCTTGTTCTGGTTCGTCACCGCGGTGGCCGGCGCCCCGTACGCGATGCGGAGCGTCGTGCGGTTCGACATCGCGATCGTGGTCGAGGGGACGTTGACGTTCGCCCCGACCCAGGGCTTGGACCCGAGGTCCATCGCGTTCGCGTTGGTGACGCCCTGGAACAGGCTCATGGCGAAGTCCGTGTTGAACGCGAAGTAGTCGGTCCCTGTGCCGCCGTCGCGCAGCACGGCCGTCGCCGAGGCCGCGGTGCCGTCCCACGTGCTGCGGAACGACGCGGGCCAGACCGTGTCGAGGAAGTTGAGGTCGGTGCCGTCGCCCACGTTGAGCGTGCCGCTGCCGTTGCCGGTCTGCGCGCAGGTGCTGGTCGCGCCGATCGGCGTGTTGTCGATCTCGACGGAGACGTTCGTCGGGCTCCCCACGTTGCCCAGGACGTCCGTGGCCGTCACGGGTACCGCGACCGTGCTCGCCGCCGTCGCCACGTTGGCCACGACCGCCGCGGAGCTCCAGGCCCATGCCAGGCCGTTGGTGCTGGCCGGGGTCGCCGCCAGCGGCGTCGTCGTCGCCGACCGGAGCACGTTGGTCGTCGCGTTGGCGCTGTCGACGCCGCTCGCGTCGGCGAAGTTGCCGTACACCCGGAACCCTGCCGACTTGACCAGCGCATCCGTCGCCGGGGTCGTGACGACCTCGCCGATCTCGGTGGCGTCGTCGACGGCGTCGCCGTTGTTGTAGAGGAAGTTCGTGTACCCGGAGACGACCTCACCCCGGGTGAGCGTGGGGCCGACCCCGTCGCCGACGGCGGGCGTGGCGGCCACGCCGGTCGCCGCATTGCCCTTGGCGTCGACGGCGGTGACCGTCCACGACTGCGGCACGGTGTTGGCGGGCCGCGCGGCCGGGGTCACGGTGTACTTGTAGTTGTACGTGTCACCTGCGACGGAGTACGAGCCGAACGTGGCCGCCGCCCCGGAGACGTTGAACGGAGCCGGGAAATTGAACGTCACCGTCAGCCCCGAACCGGTCGGCGAGCAGTTGTCGGTGACCTGGGCGTACGCCTCGATGACCCCGCCTGCCGCCACCCGGACGAAATCCTTGACCGGGGCCATCGACGGCGGGGTGAAGTAGACGTGCGCGTTCGCCGCGGTGACGATCGGGGCCGTGCGGTCGACCGTGACGCTGGCCTCCGTCGCCGACGCGACGCTCTCGAGGTTCACCCGCGTCGACGTGGCCTTGTAGAAGTACGGGGTGCACTCCACCGCACTCGCGTCGTCGTAGGGGCTCGCGGCCGTCGTGCCGAGCGCTCCTGAGTAGGAGCCGCTCGTGAGCGAGCGGTAGACCTTGTAGCCGTCGGGCGCGAGGCCCGACGCCGGTGCGGCCCACGTCACCCGGGCGGCGGTCGCCGTCTGCGCCGCAGCCATGCCCGTGGGCGGCAGCACGCTGCCCGCCGTCACGCCGACCTGCGCCACCGTGACCTGGTCGGTGAGCGTGGCCCACGTCGTCGGCACGCCGACGAGCACGAGCAGCGAGAGGCAGACGAACGCGGTCGATCGCACGCCGCGCAGGCGCAGCCCGCCCATCCACCCGGCGCTCGCCTCCGGTGCCGTCGACGCCGCCGCCGCGAACGGTGTCGGCGGGCGCGCGGGGACCGGTGACGGTGCAGCCTCGGCGCGGGGGCCGGCCGGCGTCGCGCCGTCGACAGTCGCTGCGGCACGTGCCCGGCGCAGCAGCAGGAACAGGGGCCACCCAACGACGACGATCGCCACCAGGGCGATCGCGACCACACCGGTGCGGGGCGCGCGCCGCCTCATGCGGCCTCACGCTGCGGCACGACCCGCTCGGGCTCCGGCTCGCTCGCGGGGGCTGCCGTCTCGGCCTCGTCGCCCGCGGGCTCGTCCTCGTCCTCGCGCCGCCAGATCCAGCTGAGCAGCTGCAGGGCGATCACCACGAAGGGGATGCACAGCAGGCCCACCCTCACGTAGGGCATCGTCCCCAGGGCCGCGAGCCAGCCCAGATACGGCACCGAGTACGCCGTGCGCGGCGCGATCCCCTTGGAATAGCTGACGCCCCGCAGGTAGGTCTCGTCCGCAGCGGCCTCGGGCGTGCCGGGCTCGCGCCAGTCGTCGGCGACCGGGTTGGCGTCCCCCTTCGTCCGGAAGTACCACCGGCCGCCGTGCTGCTCGCGGGCCACGACGCGGTGTGTCGTGCGCGGCACGCGACCGGGCGGGTCGAAGGTGATGACGTCGCCCACGCGCACCTGCGTGTCACGCACGTCGTGCACGAACAGGAGCGTGTGCACGGGGTAGGTCGGCGTCATGCTGCCGGTCTGCACCGCCACGGGCACGTACCCGTAGAAGCGCCACGCGACGGCGATCGCCACGGCGGCGACGACCACTGCCACGCGCAGCAGCACCCATGCCGCCGTGAGCGCCCGGCGCGCGACACGCAGCGACCCGCCCAGCGCGGAGCGCCGGGCGGGTCGTCGTGCGTTGCGTGCAGGAGTGATCGTCGTCATGTGGACCGTCGGGGCTTACTGCGTCGCGTTCAGCGACACGTTGAGCGTGCCGGGTGCTGCGTTGGTGGCACAGGTCGACTTCATCCGCACGGTGAGCGTGTACGTCTTGGCGTCCCCGGCCTCCCAGATCGCGTCGGTGCCGGCCGTCACGTCGAGCAGGGTCGACGTCGCGACGCTGGTCGCGAGCGGAGCGACCGTGCCGTCGGCGCCGATCGCGGTGCCCATGCCGGTGACGTTGTTCGGGAACACCGTGTTGCCCGTGCCGGCCGTGACCGCGGTCTCGCGGAAGTAGAAGCCGTAGCAGCCACTCGCGTCCGTTCCCGTCGTGGACGACGTGATCGTGAAGGGCAGGTTGCCGGCATTGGAGATCGAGACGGTGCCCGACTGCTCGTCGCCCGGCTTCATGCCGGTCACCGCCGCGGCCAGCGAGCCGGTCCACGCCTGGTTGGGGCCGTCGCCACCGTTGGCCTTGAGGTCGAGCGAGCCGCCCGTGACGGAGACCTGCGCCATCGTGACCTGGTCGGTGAACGTCGCGCCCGTGGTCAGCACGCCGAGCCCGCCGACTGCGCCCACGGCGATGGCCGAGAGGAGGATCTTGCCGAACCGGGTGTCGTGTCGCAGCTTCATCGTGTGGCTCCTGTGTGGTGTTGGGTCGCGCGTGGCGTGCGTGGCTACTGGGTGGCGTTGAAGGTGTAGTTCATGGTGGCGTTCGCGGCGTTCGTGGTGCACGCGGCGTTCATGCGCGTGGTGAGCGAGTAGGTCTTGACGTCGCCCGCCTCCCAGATCACGTCCGCGCCGCTGTCGGGCAGCGCGAAGTTGGTGATCGTCGTCGCCATCGGGGCGGTCGTGACGTCGCTGCCGACGGCCGTGCCCATCCCCGTGAAGTTCACGGCCAGCGGTGACGTCTCGCGGAAGTAGTAGGAGAAGCAGTTGCTGGCGTCGGCTCCCGTCTTGGAGACGGTGATCGTGAACGGCAGGTCGCCGTTGTTCCTGATCGCGACGGTGCCGGTGTTCTCCTGGCCGGGGGCCATGCCGGTCGTCACCATCGACACGTTCCACGCCTGGTTCGGGCCGTTGCCCGAGTTGGCGGTGACGTCGAGCGTGCCGCCCGTCACGGAGACCTGCGCCATGGAGACCGAATCGGTGAACGTCGCCTGCGTGGTGAATACGGCGGCGCTGCCGACGGCACCGAGTGCGACGGCGCTCAACAGCCCACGCGTCGCGCCGCGCCGGCGGCGTCGCGCCCGGTCACCTCGCTCCGTGGTCTGCCGCGTCCGCACCGTGTCCTCCACTCCTCGACCCTCGGGTCCGTTTTGTTCGCTCCGAGAGGTGGATCGACGGAAATTGCGGTGAGGGTGAGGCCCGCCTGTGAGCGTTCCCACGATCGCAACGTCCCTTTCGATTTGAGGAGTTGATTATCGTTACGGTTCGCGAGCGTTCGGTGGTTGAGCACGCAACGACGTCGATCGTGCGGATGTTCCACGTGCTCGGTGGCCGTCGGTTCGCCTGCACCCCGCAGGTTCGGCCTGTGGCCTGATAGCCCATGTGGCCCAGCGTATTTCCGGAGCACCCGCCCGCGTACCGTGAACCCGATCCGGGCATGGGACCAACACCCCATGGTGACGCCTCCGCGACAACCCGGGTCCGACCCTGTCGAACCCGCCCACGACGAACCGACCGATGCCGAGCTGATCGCTCGCTCGTTCGACGACCCGCGAGCCTTCATGCCACTGGTGGACCGACATCGACGCGTGTTGTTCGGGTACCTCGCCCGACGCGTCGGGCGCGACCTCGCCGAGGACATCACCAGCGAGACCTTCACGCGGGCGTTCGCCCAACGCAGGCGGTTCGACCAGGAGCGCGACGACGCCCGGCCGTGGCTGTTCGGCATCGCCACCAACCTGCTGCGCAACAACGCGCGCAGCGAGGTGCGCCAGCTGCGGGCGTACACGCGGCACGGCGTCGAGGACCGCACCTTCGACGACCACGCGGGCAGCGACGCGCGGCTCGACGCCGTGTCGCAGACGCCCGCCCTCGCCGCCGCGCTCGCCGCGCTCAAGGCAGGCGACCGCGAGGCGCTGCTCATGTTCGCGTGGAACGACATGTCGTACGAGGACATCGCGCTGGCGCTCGACATCCCGGTCGGGACGGTGCGGTCGCGCCTCAACCGCGCGCGGCGCATCGTGCAGGAGCACCTCGCCGCTGCCGACGCCGACCCCGACCGCGAGGAGGCCACCCATGGACGACCGTGACCTCGAGCTGCTGCGCACCTTCCGAGCCGACGAGGCGGTCGAGCCCCCCGGCCTGGCCGCGCGGGTCGAGGAGGACCTCTGGCAGCTCGTGCTCGCGGAGGAGGCATCCCGGGCGCGGCGCCCTGCAGCCGGCGCGGGGCAGCGTCGTTGGCGCGGCAGCCTCCTGCGGCCGCTCGCGGCGGCCGGCGCGGCGGCGGTGCTCGCCGGTGTCGTGGCGGTGGCCAGCGACGGCGGCTCATCGGGCAATGCGAACGTCGTCGGCGGCCCGGCGCGGGAGGCGAGCGCCGGCTTGCTCGACGGCGCGGCCTCCCGACTGTTCGGGCGCGATGGCGGGTCGACCACTGCGACCACCGGCATCCCCTCGGGCAAGATCGACGTCACCGAACCGGATGCCGGCGACGCCGCACTGGTCGACGGGCCTGCCCTCGACGACGGCTCCCTCGATGCCTCGTCACGCGACCTGGTCGACGAGCTCCCCCGCGACCCCACCACGCTGCTGGCGACGGTGCGTGCAGCTGCCACCGCGGTCGACGGCTCCGATCCGGCCGACCGCGCTGCCTTCGCCGCGGCGATGCGCTGGGTCGTGCAGCCGGCGGTGCCCACCGACCTGCGCGCGGCGATGCTGCGCTCGGTCGCCGGCATGGCGGGCCTCGACGCCGCGACGACGGGCGTCGACGTGCTCGGTCGCACCGGACTGGTCGTGAGCCACTTCGACTCGCTGACCGGGCTGCGCGAGCAGTGGGTCCTCGACCCGGAGCGCGGCACGCTGCTCGAGCGTCGGGCGTTCACCACGACCTATGCCGATCCGACGACCTGCCCGCCCGGCACGTTCACCGAGCACGTCGTGCTCGACGACGACGGGCACCGCGTCGATCCGGAGGCCGTGCCCTACCTCGACTGGCCCGAGGTATTGGGCGCCTGCGACACGCGCCCCCTCCCCTGACCACCGCCTCGAGAAGAAGGTCGGGGACCAGCCCGCTCGCGTCAGGCTGGTCCCCGGGGTAGTTGTCATTGGGTTGTGGTCCCAGGTGCCCCGAACGGGGCGGGTACCACGGTAGTTGGGCTGCTCCCACACGGGAGACGACGGAAGATCCCTCGCGAGCCATCGCCCCCGCCACGGTCGATCTCGACCGCTGCAGGGAGGCTTCGCCTCCGCATGGGCAGCGTTGAGACGACGGCCATGCCGCCGAGTCAGCGAACTATCAGCGGGGAAGCAGCCCCGGAATACGACTTGCAATCAACGTGATCACCTCCATCATCGGACTGCTCCCGACCCGCTCGTGCTCAGGCGTGGTCGCTGCCGATCGCGCGTGGAGCGCGGGCGTCGCGGCCGGGTTGTACGCATCAAGATAGCGCCCTTTCGCCAACGCGCAAGCCGGACCCGCATCTTGCTCCGCGTCGCGCCAGAAATCGAACGGACGCGGCGCCTCAAGCGGCCCTGTGGGCCTGCCGATGCGCGGGGCGTGCGCGGCCGCATCCACGACATCCTCACACTGCTCGCGTGCCTGGTCTGGGTCGCGTCGGGCCTCGCGTTGCTGCTCGTCCTGCTGCCGGGCGCGTCGGAGCCCGACGTCGCGGACTGGCTGCTCGCCGCGGGGTGCGCGGCGCTGGGCCTGGCCTTCTCCTCGGTGGGGCGCGAGTTCCGGTCGGGCGGCCAACGCCTCGTGCAGTCCCCCGACGCGGGGTTCCTCGTGCTCGCCGCCGTCCTGCTCGAGGCGCCGGTGGCAGCGCTCGTCGGAGCGGTCGCCGTGCTCTGGTCGATCCGTCGCGCCGGCACGCGCCTCGAACGCGCCTTCCTCGCGACGGGCGGTGCCCTGGCGACCGGGTGCGCGTCCGTGGTGGCCCACGCGCTCGTCGACGGCCGCCCGTCCGGGCGGGAGGTGCTCGTCGCGGTGGCCGCGGCCGCCGTCGTGCGCTCTGCCGCGTTGCTGGTCGGTCAGCTCCTCGTGGCCGAGACGCGGGCCCGCGGCGGTGCGCTCGCCGTGCTGCGCGGCACGCCCGTGCCGGTCATCCTCGCGCTTGACGCCGGCCTCCCGATCGCGGCGGTCAGCGTGGCCGGACCGTTCTTCGGCGACCCCGCCCTCGCCTTGCTCGTCGTGCTCGGCGGCCAGCTGCTCGCGTGGGCCGTCCTCGTCGTCCAGCACGACCAGCACCGCGGGCGCCGCGTCGCCGACGACCTGCTCGCCACGTTCACGAGCTACGTGCCGCGGCACGTGGCGGAGCGCGTGCTGGCCCGCGCGGGCGAGCACGACGACCCGGCCCTGGTCGGCGAACGACGCGACGTGACGGTCATGTTCGTGGACGTGCGCGGGTTCTCGGCGTGGTCGGAGCGCACCGACCCGGCGGAGGTGCTGGCCGAGCTCAACCGACTGCTCGGCGACCTCGCCGATGCCATCCTCGCCGCGGACGGAACGGTGGACAAGTTCACCGGGGACGGCCTGATGGCGATCTGGAACGCGCCGGCGGACCAACCCGACCACGCCGCCCTCGCGCTCTCCGCCCTGCCCCGCCTGCTCATGCGGGTGCGCGAGTTCAACATCCGCCGCGAGGCGCAGCGCTCCGAGGCGCTCGAGGTCGGCATCGGCATCGCGACCGGCCCCGCCGTGGTCGGAACCGTCGGGCATCGCGAGCGCCTCGCCTACACGGCGATCGGCGACACCGTGAACCTGGCGGCGCGGCTCGAGTCGGCGACCCGCACGCTCGGGGTCGCTGCCGTGCTGGACGAAGGCACCTTCCTCGCGCTGCCGCCGTCGGCGCAGCGCCAGCTCACCCGCCTCGACAGCATCGAGGTCAAGGGGCGCGTCGAGCGCGTGCGCCCCTACGCCCCCACCGCCCTGCTGCGGCACGCCGGTCGCAGCGGCGCCGCGTGAGCATCAGCCCTCGGTGAGCTTCGCGGACTCGATGCGGACCGGCTTGACGGGGTAGGACGGCGCGCCGCTGCTCGGGTCCGACGTGACCTCCACGCCGGCGATCTTGTCGACGACCTTCATGCCCGCCGCGTCGACCTTGCCGAAGATCACGTACTGCGGCGGCAGCGCCTCGCCCTGCGCGCCCTGCACGATGAAGAACTGGCTGCCGCCCGTGTTGGGCCCGGCGTTCGCCATGGCCACGGTGCCGCGCTCGTACGGGTCGTTCACCTTGTCGTCCTTGAGCGCGTACCCGGGGCCGCCCGTGCCCGTGCCGGTCGGGTCGCCGCCCTGGATCATGAAGTCCTTGATCACGCGGTGGAAGATGGTGCCGTCGTAGTAGCCCGCCTTCACCAGGAACACGAAGTTGGCGGCGGCGATCGGCCCGGCCTTCGGGTCGACGGCGATGTCGAACGCGCCGAGGTTCGTGGTCATGTGGACCGTGTAGGTCTTCTTCGGATCGAGCTTGAGCTTCGGCGGCGCGTCGTAGGAGTCGGCGCGGGCGGCGACCTTCGGGTCGACGGCATCGCCGCCGCCGCCGGAGGAGCTGTCGCCCGACGTGTCGGCACTGTCGGACGACGCGGAGCTGTCGTCGCCGGAGGACTTCGACGACGAGCCCGAGCCCGAGTCGTCGCCGCCGCAGCCGGCGGCGAACAGCGCGGCGAGGACGACCAGCAGGAGGGCGGGCAGGACGCGGTGGCGGGTGAGGATGCTCATGCGGGCGATCATACGGCCCGAGGTCCCCGGGCGGCCGCCTGCCGAACCCGGTTACAGGCCTCGGCCACCCGTGCCGATACCCCCTCCCATGAACATGAAGGCCATGATGTTCGCGGGCCTCGGCCTGTTCGTCGCGATGGTGCCCACCACCATGTGGATCAGCAGTGACATGCGCGGGATCCACGCGCGCGAGCAGGCACGCCTGCAGCAGGAGTGCGACGCCTCGAAGGCGTCGCGGACGACCAACGCCGCTGTCGCGGCGCC
>JAOPYS010000317.1 GCA_025964465.1 Thermoleophilia bacterium | reverse complement strand
GGTCGGGCTTCGCGTCGATCAGCTCGAGCACGGCGCGCTCGTCGACGAGCCCCATCCCGGCGGCGACGTTGACCTCGTCGAGCACGACCACGTGGTACTCGCCCGACGCGATCGCCTCGGCCGCGCGGGCGAGCCCGGTTTCCGCGACCTCGACGTCGAGCGGGTCGGGGTTCGACGGGTCGACGAAGTTCATGCGCCCCGCGAGGTGGTAGTCCACCATCGGCATGTGCTCGCGGATGAAGCGTAGCTCCCCGAAGTTGGGGTCGCCCTTGAGGAACGACACGATGCACGACCGGTGGCCGTAGCCCGCGGCGCGCAGCACGAGCCCGAGCGAGGCCGTCGTCTTGCCCTTGCCGTCACCCGTGTAGACCTGCACGTATCCGGGGCGAGGCGCGTGTCGCTCCTCGCGCTCGAGCTCCTTCACGCGGTCGCTCTTCCAGTGCTTCTGGCCGAGGCCCTCGAAGCCGGTGTCGTGCGTGTCCTCGCCGGTGCTCGTCTCGTCCATGTGGCCGAGGCTACCAGTGGCAGCGCGGCGCGAGCGTGCGTCAGCCGCGTCGGTTGAGCCACTCCACGGCGGCTGCGATCGAGTTCGCGGTGTCGGGCTCGTCGCGGCCACCGACGCCGTCGGCGGTCGGCGGCGTCGCGGGCAGCTGCCCGTCGACCTCGAGGGACGGACCGTCCTGCACCGCGGTGCCGGACGCGTTGGCGACGGCGATGATCCGCTCGCGGTCGGAGCGCAGCACCTCGTCGAAGGTGGCGGTGCACGTCGACCGCCACGAGCCGGTGACGGCGTCGATGCGGATCACGCGGATGCGCGTGGCGACCACGTCGCGCACGCCCTCCCCCAGCTGCACGCGGGCCTCGATGAGGTCGCCGGGCGCGAAGGGCGCGCTCGTCGCGAATCGGATGGCGTTGGCGCTGACCTCGACCGTCGTCGTGCGCAGCTCGCGGCCCGGGCGCAGGGCGCGGGCGCGGACGACGCGCAGCTCGATGGGCAACTCGACCGCGCGTCGCGAATCGGTCCGGCGCTCGTCGTAGCGCGAGAGACGCCCACCGGCGGCGATCGACACGGTCGGGACGGGGGCGTGCTCGTCGACCGACTGCACGCGCGTGTCGAGGCTGAACCAGCCACCTTCGCGCTCCCACGTCACGACCACGGGGTCGTCGACGTCGAGCGGCAGGGCGGGCAGGGCGAGCATCACCTGCGTGCCGACGACGTCCTCCACCCGGCTCGCGACGGGCACGTGCTCGCCCATCGTGACCGTCACGCGCTGGTTGATGTCCGGCAGCAGGTGCGCGGCAACGGGAGCCAGCGGCGCGGCGCCGCCGGCGCGAGGCGCACGGCTGCGTCGGATTCGGTCGAATATCGCCACGCGCGGGCCTCCAGGGCAGGGTCGTTCGGGCCCTCGAAGTGTTCCCCGCGCACGCAGGAACTAGGCATGGCAACTGGAGATTCCGCGCTCGGGGCGGTCCACGAGGCGCTCAGCGCACGTCGAGGCCGAGCAGCTTCCGGGCGATGACGAGGCGCTGGATCTCGCTCGTGCCCTCGTAGATCTCCGTGATCTTGGCGTCGCGGTAGTAGCGCTCTGCCGGGAACTCCTTGGAATACCCATAGCCGCCGAGCAC
Source organism: Thermoleophilia bacterium (assembly GCA_025964465.1). GTDB lineage: Bacteria > Actinomycetota > Thermoleophilia > Gaiellales > SKUG01 > JAGQUL01. The sequence continues at coordinate 3,404 of JAOPYS010000317.1, read as the reverse complement.
CTGGATCGCCTCGCCGGTGACGCGGCGCGCCACGCCCGACGCGAACAGCTTGGCCTGGGCGCCCTCCACCGTGTGCGGCTGCCCTGCGAGCTTGAGCGCGGCGGCGCGATAGGTGAGCGCGCGGGCCGCCTCGATCTCGACGCTCATGTCGGCGAGCTTGAAGGCGACGCCCTGGTGCGACCCGATGGCCTTGCCGAACGTGTGCCGCTCGGCGGCGTAGGCGGCAGCGAGGTCGAACGCCGCCTGCGCGATGCCGAGGGCCTGCGCCGCGATGGTGATGCGGCCGCCGTCGAGCGTCTGCATCGCGATGCGGAAGCCCTTGGCGCGGTCGCCGAGCAGGTCTCGCGCGGTCACGGCGACGCCGTCGTAGACCATGTCGACGGTGTTGGACGAGTTGAGGCCCATCTTCTCCTCCACCCGACCGACCGAGAGCCCGGGCGCGTCGCCGGCCACGAGGAAGCACGACACGCCGCTGGCGTCGGTCGTGCCGGGCTCGGAGCGGGCGAAGGTGATGAACGACCCGGCGTGGCCGCCGTTGGTGATCCACTGCTTGGTGCCGGAGATGCGGAAGGAGCCGTCGTCGCCCTCGAGCGCGGTCGACCGCATCGCACCGGCATCGCTGCCGCTGCCGGATTCGGTGAGCGCGAAGGCACCGATGCGCTCGCCGCGGGCGAGCGGCGGCACCCACTCGGCCTGCTGCTCCTCCGTGCCCCAGTGCAGGATCGGGAGGGTGGAGGCCGAGGTGTGGACCGCCAGGGTGACCCCGACGCCCGCGTCGGCGCGGGACAGCTCCTCCACCGCCAGCACGTAGCTGAGGAAGTCCATGCCGGCACCGCCCAGCTCGACGGGCACGCACACGCCCATGAGCCCGAGCTCGGCGAGCTCGGCGTAGAGGGACCGGTCGAAGGTGTGGCCGCGGTCCCACTCGGCGGCGTGCGGGGCGATCCGGCGGTCGGCGAACTCGCGGACCATCGCGCGCACCTCGCGCTGGTCGTCGGTGAGCGCGAACTGCGGGGTCGAGGCGATGGTCGTCATGTGACGATCCTAGGCGCGCGTGCAACGCGCCGCGGGCGGGACCCGACAGACGGGCGAACGGCGTCCGGGGGGAATGCCGTCACCGATGGGGGTTCCACCATGGTCGTACCGGCCTTTCTGACCGGTCGTGCAGGCGCAGCCGTGCACGAGCTGGAGGGCGCGCGTTCGTCGGCGCTCAAGATGTCGCTGTACCTCGACGACATCGGCGACGGCGGTTCGAGCGCCATGTACGTACCGCTCATCCACGAGTCGCTCGACCTCGGTGCGCACATGGCGGCCGCCACCCCGGGGCTGCGGAAGGCGCTCGGCGCCGAGGGCGCAGCCACGTTCGTGAAGGACGTTGCCGGGCGGCTGCGGACGATCGACCGCGCCCTGGTCGACGTGGGCGGGCCCACGAACGAGCACGGTGAGCTGCCGAGGGTCCTGGCCGCGGAGCGCGTGGCTGACGGGCTCATGCACGCCATCGATGGCCAGATCGGGGCCGTCAGGTCAGCGGCGCACCACACGGCGATCACACGGGGCACCATCGGAGCGCTCGGCCTCGCCGGCGCTGCCAGCGGCGCCGTCACACTGCAGCAGAGCGGGGTCTTCTCATGAACCTTCCTTCCATCCTCACCGGCGCGGCTGGCCGCGCACGCGTCGCACTGCAGCCGCTCGAGACCATGGCGACGCACGTCGACGGCGTGCTCGGTGGCGCCTCGCACATGGCGGGCGGCGACATCGGCCTGCAGGTGACCGGGTCGCGGCACTGGCTGCTGGGCGGCGAGACCAAGGACCTCATCAACGCGGCGCGCGGCGACCTGGGCCGGGCTTTGGGCGGGCGGCAGTCGGCGTTCAGCGCGGAGCTGCACGCGGCGACGGGCAACCTGCGCTCGAACGTCGGCTCGATGGAGCGGCTCGGCATGGCGCACCCGCGTGCGGACGTGCTCGACGGGGCGCGTGCGGCGACCGGTCAGGTGCACGCGGCGATGTCGGAGCTGGATGCTGCTGCGAGCACCACGGCGCGGCGTCGCATCATGGCTGGCGTGGTCGGGCTCGGTGCAGGCGCGATCGCCGCGGCGGCGGGGGCTGGTGCGCTCGCGATCCCCGGCCACGGCCACGAGATGGCGCCGGGACCGGCCGGGTTCCACCCGAACCCCGAGCACCAGTACTGACCGGCGTGGAACGGGCCTAGTACTCGAACACGCCGCGGCCGCTCTTGCGGCCGAGCCGCCCGGCGGCGACGTAGCGGCGCAGCAGCGGGGCCGGGCGGTACTTGTCCTCGCCCAGGTCGCGGTGCAGCACCTCGGCGATGGCGAGGCACGTGTCGAGGCCGATCAGGTCGGCGAGGGCGAGCGGACCCATGGGGTGCGCCATGCCCATGCGCATCACCGCGTCGATGCCTTCGGCGTCGCCGATCCCCTCCCCCAGCACGAAGAACGCCTCGTTGATCATGGGCAGCAGGATGCGGTTGGCGATGAACCCGGGGACGTCCTGCGAGTGCACGGGCGTCTTGCCGATGTCGCGTGCGAGCGCCATCACGAGCTCCAGCGCGGCGTCGGTGGTCTCGAGCCCGGAGATGACCTCGACCAGCTCGAGCACCGGCACGGGGTTCATGAAGTGCATCCCGACCACGTGCTGCGGGCGCTGCGTGGCGGCGGCGATGGTGGTGATGGAGATCGAGGACGTGTTGGTGGCGAGCACGGCGCCGTCCGGCACGCGCGCGTCGAGGTCGGCGAAGATCGCGAGCTTGGTCTCGAGGTGCTCGGTCGCGGCCTCGACCGCGAGGTCAACCCCCGTGAGGTCGGCGCCGTCGAGCCCCTCGAGGTAGGTGACCTGCTCGGTGGCGCCGGCGTGCTGCTCGGCGGAGAGGCGCCCCTTCTCGTGCAGCCGGCCGGCGCTCTTGGCGATGCCGGCCTTCGCCCGTTCGAGCTGGGCGGCGGAGACGTCGGCGAGCAGCACGCGGCGGCCGGCCTGGGCGAACACCTGCGCGATGCCCGAGCCCATCTGGCCGGCACCGACGACGAGCACCTCGCGCACGTCGGCCGGCGATGCCGGGATGGTCGGCGTGGCGGACGGGGCAGCGGCGGGAGCATCGGTCGTCGTCATGGCGCCGACCCTACCGCGTGACAATGGTCCTCCCCACCATGAGGTCGATGTTGCCGCTCAGCGGCAAGATCGACCTCATGGTGGGGAGGGAGGCGTCAGCCGCGGACGGCGATGGCGACGAGCTTCTTGTTCGGGATGTGGATGGCGGGCGCGGTGCGGTCGACGGCCTTGTTGCCCGTCTTCCTGCGCGGCTTCGCCTTGCCCTTCGCGGGTGCGGCCTTGGGCGGCGCCGCGGGTGCTGCGGGCGCGGCGGGTGCGGGAGCCGGGGCGGGCGCGCCAGC
>JAOPYS010000292.1 GCA_025964465.1 Thermoleophilia bacterium | reverse complement strand
CCGCTCATGCGCGAGATCCTGCGCATGCGCCTCGCCCAGGCGGAGATCCTCGTCGTGGGGGAGGCCGCCAACGGCAGCGAGGCGGTCAGCCTGGTCGAGTCGCTGTCGCCGCGGCTGGCGCTGCTCGACCTGAACATGCCGGGCACCACGGGGCTGGAGGCGATCAGCCAGATCGAGGCGCTCGGCGGGGAGACCCTGACGATCATGTACGCAGCCGGTGCGTCCGCGCACGAGGTGCAGCTGGCCCTGGACGCCGGGGCGAGCGGCTACCTGGACAAGAGCTCGGCGATGGAGATGCTCGAGATGGCGCTCACGACCGTCCTCGCGGGCGGCAGCTTCATCGACCCCAACATCGCCCGCGAGCTGCTGGCGCCGCCCAAGTACTCGATCACGCCTCGCGAGCTGCAGGTGCTGCAGCTGATGGCCGACGGCCTCCAGAACAAGGAGATCGCGGTCCGGACGGGCCTCTCCGTGGAGACGATCAAGGCGCACGTCACGTCGCTGCTGACCAAGCTCGATTCGCACAGCCGGACGGGGGCGGTCACTCGCGCAATGAGAAATCAGATCATCGTATAGGTGTCTGATCGTTGGGGCTGGGGGGATAGGGCCCCCATGCCCAGCGCCGGTCCCGCAACCGACACGCCGTTCACGTCGAGCCTCGTGTCCCCTCCGTACGAGGGGATCGTCGTCGTGCACTCGTCGCACGTGGCACGGATGGGCATCGAGGAGCTATTCGCGAACCAGCCGTGCGGCCTGCGCGTCGTCGGCAGCCACGCCTCGGTGGAGGAGGCCGGCGACGTCCTGTCGGCGGGGCGACCGGTCGTGGCCATCGTCGAGAGCCAGATCGAGCCCGGGGGGGCGCTGGCTCAGGTCGCGCGCGGGGTGCGGGAGGGCAGGCGCGTGCCGGTCGTGGCGCTGCTCGGCACTGACGAGCAGGCCACCGTACCGGTCGGGTTCTGCCAGGCGGCGGTGCGCATGGGCGGGACGTCCCACCAGCTGATCGACGCGGTGACCGCCGTGCGCGACGGCGGCACGCACCTCGGCGCCGGACTGCGCACGCAGGTCGCGGCCGACGGCTGCGACCCGGACGAGCCGCTGACACCGCGCGAGCTGGAGATGCTGCGCGAGATCGCGTACGGCGGCACGAGCAAGCAGCTGGCCGTGACGCACATGGTCAGCTACGAGACCGTGAAGACCCACGTCGCGAGCGCGCTGCGCAAGCTCGGCGCGTCGACCCGCGCGCACGCGGTGGCGATCGGCTACGAGCGCGGCCTGCTGGGTGACAACCCGCCGCTCGTGATCAAGTCATCCATCGCGTGGACACGGCTCGCGGAGGTGACGGTGTTCGAGACCTTCGCCGAGGCCGCGGGCGACGTGCTGCGCTATCTCTACGACCTGTGCGGCTTCGACACCTGGCTGCTCACGGAGACGATCGACGACCACTGCGTGAGCCTGGAATCCCTCGGCTCGCTGCCCCCTGCGGTGATGAAGGTGAGCGAGAACCTCTGCTCGATCATGTCCGTCGACTCGGGCGTGGTCGCGATCGACGACGTCCGCGCGGGGGACATCGACGCGGAGGCGCGTCGCCTGTTCACCCGCCTCGAGGTGCGCAGCTACCTCAGCGTGCCGATCGCCCGCAGCTCCGACGGCTCGATCCACGCCGGGTTGTGCGCGTTCTCGAGCACGCCGCGGCCCGAGGGGCTGCGGCCTGACCAGATCAGTGCGGTGAACGACTGCGCCGAGCTGCTCTCCTCGATGGTGCCCGCAGCCACCGAGTGACCACGGCGGGCGACGACCACCGGTCGCGCGCGCGGCACCGCGCCAGCGTGGCGAGGGTCGCCTCCTCGGGCACGGTCCCGGCGATCCACTGGTAGAGGTCGTCCTGGCCGCACCACGCGGGCTCGTCCTCGACCGGGCGCACGACCGCAGGGCTCGGTGGGGCGGGCGGTTCGGCGAGCACGGGCAGCAGGATGGCGCGGGCCCGGGCGGCGAGCTGCTCGAGCGTGGCGACCTGCTCCGTCGAGAAGTGCCGCGGCCGCGCGTCGGCCACGCAGAGCACCGCCACGACGGTGCCGTCGGGCGTCGCGATCGGAACACCACAGTAGGCGCGGAGCGACTCGGGCGTGAACCCGACCGCCGGGCTCCCGGCGAAGAACGGGGCGCGCGTGGCGTCACGGATCGTGATCGGCATCTGCCGGGCGGTGACGTGGGTGCAGAACGAGGTCGTCCGGTCGGTGACGCACGCCTCGATCCCGGTGCGTGCGATCAGGTGCTGCTCGTCGCGCACCAGCACCGTGACCGCCCCGATCGCAGTGTCCATGACCCGCGCGGCCTGGCGCACGACGACGTCGAGGTGCGGGCTCGACGCGGCGAGCAGCCCGAGACGCTCGACCACGCCGATGCGTGCAGCCTCCTGGGGCCCTGACGCGTGGGTTCGTGCGGCGGCGATGGCGGGAGCTTCGGGCATGTTGGTACCTCCGGGCGGTGACGGTCGGATCGGGCGCTGGAGCGCCCGGTCACGAGGTCTGGAGCGTGAGCTCGATCGTCGAGGACAGGCCTTGGAACTGGTTGCCCGCACGGCGGGGCAGGCTCGTCGCCACGCGGAGCTGGTCGGAGGCGCCGGGTGCGGCCGCGTGGAGCCCGGCGAGGCGGGCTCGGGTGCGGATGGCGGGCCCCGGTGCGAGCACCAAGGAACGGGTGCCCCGGCAGGCGTAGCGGCGTCGGGGTGACGCGCCCTGCTCGGTCCACGGGACGGAGCAGCGGTCGATGCGCACCTGCAGGCCGTCGCGGGCGTCCGTGTCGAGCAGCGAGGAGGGGGAGGCGGCGGTCGTCAGCGCGACCTGCGTCCACGCGGCGCTGCCGGTGTTGCGCAGCGTCATGACCTGCTCGACCGTGTCGCCCGGGGCGATGCCGGAGGCCGCCAGGGTCGCGGGTCCTCCGTGTGAGCCCGGGGCGCGCAGCGTGGCGGACATCGACCCGCCATCGATCGCGGGTGCCGCCGAGGTCGCTCCCGCGAGCACCGCGAAGGCCGCCCAGGCGCCGGCCGTCGCGAGCGCTGCGATCGCGATGATCGAGGCGGCGATCCGGCGGCACGTCGTGTGGGGTCGGTGGGACAGGGTGTGGGCTCCAGGGGGCGGCGGTTCGTCCCAACATGGATCGGGACGAGGGAGCTCCGGCCGCATCCCGCATCGGTGCTGCGATCCGCAGACAGGTGGGACCCGCGACCCCCCCGTACGGGGGGTGGGCGTCAGTGACAGGCGCCGGTGCCGTGGTCGCGCGACCCGGCGGACGACATGGCGTGGAACCGCCACGCGTAGCCCGTGGGCCGCAGCTGCAGCTCGAGGACGCCGAAGGCATCGTTCCTGCGCACCTCGCTGTTGGCGATCGCCGGGCCGAAGGGGTACAGGCTGTTGCCGCCCGTCCCCACCACGAACTCGCGGACGGCGCCGCGGGCCGGTGAGCCGTCACCGTGCTGGGGAGCGAAGCGCTCGTAGTTGTGCTCGTGGCCGTTGAGCACGACGTCGGCGCCGCCCGCGTCGAGTGTGCGGTACAGCGCGTCGACGTCGGTCGACGAGCCGTGCAGGAGGCCGGAGCTGAACCGGGGGTGGTGCCAGTACGCGAGGGTGCATCGCGCGTGGTGCGCCCGGAGGTCGGCGACCAGCCAGCGCTGCTGGGGCGACCCGGCCCCGCACCCGCCGGCGACGTTCGTGCAGTTGGAATCCAGCGAGACGAGGTGCCACCCGCCGACGTCGAAGCTGAAGTACGTGCGTCCCCCCGGCGTGGCTCGCGGGCCGAAGTACGCGCGATATCCCGCTGCGCGCCCCGAGGACGCGTACTCGTGGTTCCCCGGCGTGGGGTGCATGCGGGGCCGGAGCTTGCCCCATGTCCGGTCGAACGACGCGCGGTAGTCCTCGAGTTCGCCCGCGTCGTACTGCTCGTCACCGAGGGTCAGCACCACCGCAGGGTCGAGCGAGGCGGCGAGGCGCGCCGTCGCCGCATCGCCGCAGCGGTGCGGGGTGGCGTGCTCGCCGGGCGGGCACGCGATGTCGCCCGCAGCCACCAGCACCGTTCCAGCGGGCGCGGCCGGCTCGTGGTGCCGGGCGGCCGGGGTGGTGCTCCTCGTGCGCTCGGACGTGTGGCGGGTCGTGTGCTCGGTCGTGCCGCAGCCGCCCACGAGGGCGATGCTCGCCGCGGCGACGAGTCGCAGGAGGAGGGAGGCGATGCGTCCTCGCGGGTGACGGGGCCTCGAGCGGGTGTGCGCGGCGGTCATCCGCCCGATGGTAACCGGGCGCTGCGCGGCTCGCCAGATCCGCCGGCGAGCACGTCGTGGATCTCGCGCTCGAGCCGTCGGTGGGATGCCGCGAGCCACGCGACGAGCGCTACGAACCCGACGAGGCCCACCGCGGTGACGACCCCCGTGCCGAACCCGTCCGACGCCAGCGGTCCGCCGTACTTGTACGCGAAGTAGTCGGCGACGCTCGCGCCGAGTGGTCGGGTGACCACGTACGCGGCCCAGAAGCTGACCACGGCGTTCGCACCAAGTCGCCAGGCCACGAGCGGCAGCACGATCAGCACCGCGAAGATCGCGATCGACCACGCGAACCCGAGGTGCATGTCCTCGGCCGTGGTGTCGCCCAGCGCGGTGCCCAGGCCGAACGTCAGCAGCACGGTGCCCCAGTAGAACCGCTCGCGTCGCGGCGTGTCGATCGAGTGCACCGAGAGGGTGCGCTCGCTGCGCTTCCACCAGGTGAGCAGGCCGATCAGCAGCAGGAAGTAGACCGCAGCGTCGACGAAGTAGGGGCTGCCGAGCGCGACGTGGGGGCCGTCGGCGATCATCGTGCCGAACACCGCGACCATGAGCACGGTCACCCAGTATCGGACGGGGTGGTACTCGCGCGAGCGCAGCTGCCACCGCAGCGCGGCGAAGAAGCCTCCGACGCCGACCAGGCCGGCGACCACGAGGCTGTGCGTCCCCATGAAGTCGGCGCCCGACTCGCCGATCGCGGTCGTGAGCAGCTTCACGACCCAGAACAGGGCGAAGACCTCCGAGACCTTGGTGCCGGGGTGCGTGGTGGTGGATGTCGTGTCCTCGAGCATGGTCGAACCGTACTGGGCGACACTGACCCCGACCTGAACGCGGTCAGGGCGTGCCCATAGGCGGCGCCGAGCAGGATCGGAGAAGCGGCGCGGGCCGGTCGCAGGTACCGTGGTGTTCGACGCGATCGCCACCTCGAGGAGCCACCGTGAAGACCATGACCTGCCGACAGATGGGCGGCCCCTGCGACACCCCGTTCCGCGCCGAGAAGGCGGACGGGGTGATCAAGCTCCAGGACCAGCACCTCAAGGACATGGTCGCCGCCGGCGACGCGGCACACGGGCCCGCCAACGACGAGATGCGTGGCCGGTGGAAGCACCCGATCAAGGGGATGGGGTGGTACCGGGAAACCAAGCGGGCATTCGCGGCGTTGCCCGACGACTGATCATCGCTGCGGGTCGTGGTCGCCCGGGATGCGCAGCTGGACCCAGCTCGCGCCGGGCTCGCCCTCGATGCTGGCGGTGCCGCCGTGCGCAGCCGCGATGGCACGGACGATGGCCAAGCCGAGGCCGGCGCCGCTCGTCGTGCGCGCGGAGTCGTCCCGGCTGAACCGCTCGAACGCGTCCTCGGCGAACTCGGGCGCGATGCCGTCCCCCTCGTCGTGCACCGCGAGCACGAGGTCGCGCCGACCGTCGAACTCCGCGCGCACCTCGACGGCGCCGCGGCCGTGCCGGTACGCGTTGTCGATCAGGTTGCCGAGGGCCTGGGCGATGCGCACCGAATCGATGTCGACGCGCGCATCAAGGCCGTTCAGCACGAGGGGGCGATCCTCGCGGGTGGCGCGCCGGGCGTAGCGGGCCGACAGGTCGTCGAACAGGCGCCGCAGCGGCACGGGCGAACGGACGATCGGGAGCTGGTCCCCGTCCGACTGCGCGAGCAGCAGCAGTGACTCGGCGAGCTGGATGAGCCGGTCGACCTCGGCCTCGCTCGACCGGAGCGTGTCGCGCAGGCCCTCGACCGTGGGCGGCGTCGCGAGCGCGACCTCGATCTCCGTCTTGAGCAGCGCGAGGGGCGTGCGCAGCTCGTGGCTCGCGTCGGCGGTCAGCTGCCGCTCGCGCTGCACCCCGTGGTCGAGGCGCGCGAGCATCTCGTTGAGCGTGACCGCGAGTCGCCCCAGCTCGTCCCGTGCGGGTGGCACGTCGAGGCGGCGGCCGAAGTCCTCGGGCGTGATCGCGGCGGCCTGCCGGCGCATCCGCTCGACGGGTCGCAGCGACATGGCGACGGCGACGTAGCCCACGAGCGCGGCGCAGGCCGCGCCGATGAGCCCCCCGATGAGCAGCACTCCGCGGAGCGCGTCGAGTGTCTCGTGCTGCGCGCGCACGGAGGCGCCGGTGACGACGATGACGGGCGTACCGTCTCGCAGGTGCGCGCGTTCCAGCAGCAGCCGGACGGGTGGCTCGTCGCGCTCGACCACGAGCGTCGAGGACGTGGGCCGGGCCGAGGCGCCATCCACGAGCCGCCCGGGAAGCCCGTGCTCGAGGTTGTCACCGCCGTGGTCGGAGATGGCGCGCCCACGCTCGTCCACGACCTGCACGAAGGTGTCGTCGCGATCCCCGAAGTCGAGGGCCTCGATGGTGGCGCGGTCCGGGGCACCCGCCACGATGGCGGTGGCGTCGGCCAACCGCGCCGCGAGGGCGTCGCCGGTCGCGTGGTCCAGTGCGCGGCCGGTCGCCACGTACACGTAGGTGCCGATGCTGGCGAGCACCACCACCATCGCGACGGTGAACGCCAACGCCACCCGGACCCGCACGGAGCGAGCGCGGCGGATCACGTGGATCGACCGCCGTCGGCTCGCAGCCGGTACCCCGCGCCGCGCACGGTCTCGATCGAGCTGGTCCCGAACGGCTCGTCCAGCTTCGCACGCAGGTGACGCACGTACACGTCGACCACGTTGGACCGGGCCTCGTACTCGTCGTCCCAGGCGTGGTCGAGCAGCGCATCGCGCGACACCACGCGCCCCACGTTGCGCAGGAGCAGTTCGAGGACGCGCACCTCGGTCGGTGACAGGTCGATCGTCACGTCCCCGCGTCGCGCCGCGGGGCCGTCGAGGTCGAGCACGAGGTCGCCCGCGCGCAGCGTGCGTGCATCGACGTGGGTGCCCGTCCGCCGCGTGAGCGCGTGCAGGCGGGCGCGCAGCTCCTCCAGGGCGAACGGCTTGACCAGGTAGTCGTCGGCGCCGGCCTCCAGCCCTGCCACCCGGTCGGTGACCGCATCCCGGGCGGTGAGCATCAGCACGGGGGTCCAGACCCCGCGGGCGCGCAGGCGGCGGCAGGTCGAGAAGCCGTCCATGTCCGGCAGCATCACGTCGAGGATGATGACGTCGCACGGCTGGCCGAGCGCCCGGTCGATCAACTGCGGCCCCGTGCGCACGACCGCCACGGTCGTTCGCTCGTCCGTCAACCCGCGACTGAGCAGGTCGCCCATCTTCGGGTCGTCTTCGGCGATCAGGATGCGCATGCAGACGCAGTATCGCGGTCGAACCTGAACGCTGGATGAACGACGTGGCGAGGCCTTCATCCAGCTTTCACGTTGGCGGCGCAGCATGGTTCCTGCACACCGGGTTCCGATCCGGACAACGCACGAGAGGAACACCATGAAGATCTCCAAGCGCACCATCGCGATCGGCGTCAGCTGCGCCGCGCTCGGCTCGCTCGGCGGCGGGTACGCCATCGCCGCTGGCACGTCGGGGGGCTCCGGCTCGTCGGCGGCGCCCACCAAGGACAGCGAAGAGGACGGGCACGAGGGCCGTGACGAAGCCCTCACCGGTGCCACGCTCAAGCAGGCCAGCGAGGCCGCGCTCGCCAAGGTCGGCGAAGGGAAGGTCACCCAGTCCGACAAGGGCGACGGTGGCGCCGCCTACGAGATCGAGGTCACGAAGGCCGACGGCTCGCAGGTCGACGTCGAGCTGGACGCGAAGTTCGGGGTCACGGCCACCAAGGCGGACGGCCACGAGGGCGCGGACGACGGCGAGAAGGGCGGCGACGAGGGCGAGCAGGGCGGCGACGAGGGTGACCACGGCGACGGTGGTGGCACCGCGCTGACGGGCGCCACGCTGAGCAAGGCGAGCGCAGCCGCGCTGGCCAAGGTCGGTTCCGGCACCGTCACGCGGACGGAGGCCGGCGACGACGGCGAGGCGGCGTACGAGGTCGAGGTCACGAAGGCCGACGGCTCGCAGGTCGACGTCGAGCTCGACACGGCCTTCGCCGTGACCGCCGCCAAGGCCGACACGCCCGAGGCGGGTGACCAGGCCGACTGAGCGTCGCGACGACATCCCCGCACCCACGCGCAGGAGCCCCCGAGCACTTCGGGGGCTCCTGTGTCGTTCAGGTACGTGTCATCTGCCGAGTGCAGGGTGGGAACGACCACGCCCGAACACCGGGCGACCCCGGAGGAGCCCCACGATGTCCGACCCGATCGTCGCCGGCCCGAACACCACGGCCACCACGTCGCGCGCCTGGAACCGCGTGCCCGAGATCACGCTCTACTTCTGGATCATCAAGATCCTCTGCACCACCGTCGGCGAGACCGCCGCGGATTACCTGATCGACACCGTCGGGCTCGGCATCACCAAGACGATGTGGATCATGACCGGCGTGCTGGTGGCCGCGCTCGCGGTGCAGTTCACGCGGCGGCGGTACGTGGCGGGCCCGTACTGGGTCGCCGTGGTGCTCATCAGCATCGTCGGCACGCTCATCACGGACAACCTCACCGACAACGTGGGTGTCAGCCTGTGGACCTCGACGATCGGGTTCTCGATCGCACTCGTCGCGACGTTCATCGCGTGGTACGCGGCCGAGGGGACGCTTTCCATCCACACGGTCTACACCACGCGACGCGAGGCGTTCTACTGGCTCGCGGTGCTGTTCACGTTCGCGCTCGGCACGGCCGGCGGCGACCTGATCGCCGAGGACGGCGGCGTCGGGTTCGGCAAGGCGGCGATCCTGTTCGGCGGGCTCATTGCCGTCGTCTACGCCGCGCACCGCCTGCTGGGCCTCGGGCCGATCGTCGCGTTCTGGATCGCCTACGTGCTCACCCGCCCGCTCGGCGCCTCGATCGGCGACCTGCTCTCGCAGGACACCGGCGACGGTGGGCTCGGCCTCGGCACGACCGTGACCAGCGCGCTGTTCCTCGTCACCATCCTCGGCCTCGTGGTGTACCTCACGGTGACCAAGGTGGACCGCACGGAGCGGCTCGACCGGGGCGCGTGACACCTGCATCGACCGCGGCGGGTAGGGGACAGGCATGGGCGCGACCGACACGACCACGGCGGCACGGATCCTCGTCGTGGAGGACGAGCCGAAGCTCGCGCAGATCATCGCGACGGCGCTGACGAGGCAGGGGTTCTCCGTCGACGTGGTCGACCGGGGCGACGATGCCCTCGTCCGGCTGTCGATGCCCGACGCGGCGTGGGCGCTCGTCGTGCTCGACCGCATGCTCCCCGGGCTCGACGGCACGGCGGTGTGCGAGCGGCTGCGCGCCGCGGGCAACGAGGTGCCGATCCTGATGCTCACGGCGATGGGCGCGGTCGACGATCGCGTGGCCGGGCTCGACAGTGGCGCGAACGACTACCTCCCCAAGCCGTTCGCCCTCAAGGAGCTGTATGCGCGGGTGCGGGCCCTGCTGCGCACGGTGGCGCGGCCGGCGGCGGCTGCGGACGTCGGAGGAGTTGCGGGTGAGGTGCTCGAGGTCGGTGACCTCGAGCTCGACGTCGAGGGGCTCGTCGCGCACCGCGCGGGCACGCGCGTGGACCTGCGCCCGAAGGAGGCCGCGATCCTCGCGAGCCTCATGCGCCGCCCCGACC
>JAOPYS010000285.1 GCA_025964465.1 Thermoleophilia bacterium | reverse complement strand
CGTCGGGGCGGTGTTGCGGATGGTGAGGAGCGGTCGCCCGGCGCGCCCACCGGGGCCGGGGGGCCCGGCGAACGACTGCGCCAGCAGCTGCATGCGGCGGCCCGCGTCGACGTCCACGACCAGCTCGGCGCGCTCGGATGGGCCGAGCCGCACCTCGCGCGTGGCGAACGGCGCCTCGAGCAGCCCACCGTCGGAGCCGACCTGCCAGCTGGCCTTCGCGCCGGCGACCGTGATCCGCAGCATCTCGCCGGCGGAGGCGTTGACCAGCCGCAGCCGCAGTCGCGACTTCGTCGTGCGCAGCTCCGCGTTCGGGCTGCCGTTGACCGCCATGTCGCGCGACGCGGGGCCAGGGCCACCGCTGGGCAGCGGTTGCACGAGCAGCGGGATGTCGTCGACGCCGTAGGTGTGTGGCAGCGCGGCCTGCGCGGCAGACGCGGGGTCGTCGACGAGCAGGAACCCGGCCATGCCGGCCGAGACCTGGCGTTCGGTCTGGCCCATCAGGTGCGGGTGGTACCAGAGCGTCGTCGCCGCCTGCTTGATCGTGAAGGGGGCGGGGTTCCACGTCGCGCCCGGCTCGATCGGCTGGTAGGGGCCACCGTCGCCGGCCGCCGGCACGTGCAGGCCGTGCCAGTGCACGGTCGTCGGCTCGGCCATCGAGTCCTTCACGTGGAACTGCACGCGCTCGCCGCGCGCCACGCGGATCGTCGGCGCCAGGTACACGCCGTTGTAGCCGGCGGTGCGCAGCCGGCGACCGCCGCGCACGACGGTGCCGCTGCGCGCCTCCAGGTCGACGTTCGCGACGCCGCCCACGCGACGCAGCTCGAGCACCGGGGGGATGGCGAGCTGCGTCGTCGCGGTCGCCGCACCCGGGCGCCGCGGGGGAGGTGGCGGCGGCGGGCCGTCGGGTCGTGCGAGGGCAGGGCCGGCCACCGCGACCATGCCGACGACGACGCTGATCGCGCCGATCCACGCTGTCGCGCGTCGTGCTCGTGCGTGCCGGGTGCTGCCCATGGTGTCCATCCCTCGTCTCGAGGTGCGAGCCCCACGCCCGACACCGAGACCCACCGTACCGACGCTCCCTGTGAATTGGCTGGGAGGACGCTGGGCGTTGCGGGAGGAATGGCGCGCGAGCCTGCCCCGGCCACCGTCATCGCGCGCGCGGGCCACGTGGCCCGCGATCGGGCGCTGCCGCGCTGCCCACCGTGGATGCTTGCGCGCGTGCAGCTCGCCCCGCTTCCACCTGGCTCGTCCGCTCCCATGCCCGCTCCCGCTGGTGCATCGGCGGGCATCCCGCCGGCGCTCGCGGCAGCCGCGACGGCGGCCCGCGACTTCTTCACCGCGCTCGGGGTGACGGAGGCGGAGGGCAACGGGCCGATCGAGTTCCGGGTGGACCCCGCCTCGCACGACGCGGCCTACCGCGCCGACCTCACCCTCGCGCCCGACGGCACCGGCTCACTCGCCAACGAGCGCGTGGAGATCGGCACCGACCCGTTCACCGGCGCCCCATTCTGGCAGGCGCCCGACGTCGTGTACCACGAGCTGACGCACCGAGTCGCGGCGCACCTGGTGCCCGGGTTCGGCGTCACTCCCACGTCGCGCATCGTCGACGAGTCGCTGGCCGACACCTTCGCCGCGGCGATCGAGGGCAACTGGACGCTCGGCGAGGGCCTCGTGCCGGGTGGCCTGCGCTCCTCCGCCGACCCCTCCTCCCAGCTCATGCTCGACGGTGCGACGCGCGTGCACGTCGCGACGCCGACGCGCGTCGACGAGATGACGGCCGACAGCCTCGCCAAGGGCCCGTACTTCAACATCGGCCCGCTCAACCACGCGGCGTACCTCGTCGGCGAGGCGCTCGGCACGGGGCTGATGGCGCGCATCTACCTCGAGGCGCTGCGCCACCACCTGCCCGCCGCGGCGGGCGTGACCGACCTGGTGCTCGGCACGGTGCGCGGCGCCGGCACGCTCTTCGGCGCGGGCAGCGCCGAGCAGCTGGCGGTGCGCGACGCGTGGAAGTCCGTCGGCGTGCGCGCTGCGGCGGTCGATTCGATCACCTGACGCGCGGCCGGTGGCCCGTCACTGCTGCGACAGCAGGAAGGCGAGGACGAAGCCCGCGACGGTGACCAGCCCGGTCCGGTTACCGCCGTGCTGCACCGCCTCGGGCATCATCGTGTCGGCGAGCATCATGAGGATGGCGCCCGCCGCGAACCCCTCGATCGAGCCGACGAGACCCTGCGACGCGTTGCCGAGCAGCCCGTAGCCGAGCGCCGAGGAGACGGCGGACACGACGAGCACGATGCCCCACATCCCGAGGACGCCCCACCGCCCCCGGCCGGACGCGAGCAGCCCGGTGGTGGCCGACAGGCTCTCGGGGATGTTGGAGATGAAGATCGCCGCGACGACGGCGGTGCTGACGCCGTCGCCGCCGAGCAGGCTGATGCCGATCACCGCGGATTCGGGGATGCCGTCAAGCACGGTGCCGAGTACGATCGCCGTGCCCGAGCCCTCTGCCTGCTGGCCCTGCGAACGCTTGCGGTCACCGCCACCCATGCGGGCGATGAGGATGTTGGCCCCGAAGAACGTGAGCGCCCCGAGCCCCATGCTGATCGACAGCACGTCGGCGCCGCCGCGCTCGTAGCTCTCGATCGTCAGCTCGTGCGAGAGCACGCTGATGAGCACGCCCGCCCCGAAGCCCATGACCAGGCTCGTGATGCGCGAGGGCACCGGCCGTACCATCGCGGCGAGCGCGCCGACGATCAGCGCGAACCCGCCGACCGCGCCCCAGAACAACGCCTCGAGCATCAGCGCACGACCAGCTGGTCGAAGAGGCGGTCGAGCTGCCCGGCGGGGTCGCCCGTCATGCCGGTGTGGGCGGGCGAGGCCTGCACCATCGTGCTGGCCGGGGCGACGAGGAAGTGGAAGCGCTCGCTGATCGTCAGCTGTGCGATGGCACCGGCGTCCGGGTCCCCGGCGGCGACGCGCTCGATCGCGGCGAGGCGCTCGGCCACCGCGGCGGCGTCGCACTGCGGCGCGAAGCGCGCGAGCAGCTCGGTGTCGAGGTGGGTGCGCGCGCCGAGGAACTCGAGCGGTCGGCAGAACAGCACGACGCCGACGTTGAAGCCCTCGCCGCGCTCCACGCGCGGCACGAGTCGCAGCATGGCGTACTGGAAGGGCTGCGCGTCAGCGGGCACGGCGCGCCTCCTCCGCCTCGTCGAGCCAGCCCGCGCGCTCGGCCAGGCGCAGCTCGAGGAAGTCGACGTAGGCGGCGCGCACCTCGGGGGGCTCGCGGCGCAGGGCGTCGTCCTCGAACAGGTCGTCGGGCACCGCGGCGAAGGTCGCTTCCAGCAGTGCGCGGTCGATCCGCGGGGCGAGGCGCTCGTCCGCCTCGTGGATGCTGGAGGCGAACGGCAGCAGCACGTGGCGCGACACCAGCTCGAAGCGTTGGCGCGCCGCGACCTCCGGCGCCTTCCAGTTGGCGTGCACGTAGAGGGCGGCGCCGTGGTCGATCAGCCACGGCCGGCCGTGCCAGACCAGCATGTTGGGGTTCTGTGGGAAACGGTCGATGTTGACGACCCACGAGTCGAACCACACGACGTCAGCGCCGAACTCGGCGCTCGGAGGGCGGTCCACCGCCGGGTCGAAGCTGAGCGAGCCGGGCAGGTAGTCGAGCCCGACGTTGGTGCCGGCGCTGCCCACGACGAGCTGCTGGATCTCGGCGTCGGCCTCCGCGCGGCCGAGCGCGGCATCGACGTCGACGAGCACCAGCTCGGGCACGGGCAGGCCGAGCGCGCGGGCCAGCTCGCCGACGGCCAGCTCGGCGACGAGCGCGCGCGGGCCGTGCCCGGCGGCGCGGAACTTGGTGACGTACATGCCGTCGTCGTCGGCCTCGAGGATCGCCGGCAGCGACCCGCCCTCGCGCAGCGGCGTGACGTAGCGGGTGGCGGTGACGCGGCGCGGGGACGGCATGCGGGGGACGCTACCGCACGAGGTGTGGGCGGGCCGCGTCGGCGAGGGCGCGCATGCAGGTGGTGAGCGCCCACGCGGTCTGCGCGCGGGCGACGACGACGACCCCGGCGCGCGGCGCGAGGTCGGCGCACCCGTCGACGTCGGGTCGCGCCAACACGAGCGCGTCGAGCTCGGAGCGCAGCGCCTCGGCCGGGTCGGTGTCGAGGCGGGCGCAGACCACGTGCAGGCTCGCCCAGTGGGTCGCGCCGCCGAGCCAGCCGGGCGCGTCGAGCAGGTCGAGGGTCGCGCCGGGCTCCAGGCGCTGCGCGGACGCCGCGACCAGCTGACCGTCGATGCGCACGTCCAGGCGCGCCTCCCACCGCGCGAACGCGAAGCGCTCGCCGTGCGCGACGCGCCCGGCGGTGCCGACCTCGGCGAACACGACAGCTGCGTCGCCGTGCAGGTCGACGCTCGTCGCGCTGCGCCAGTCGGCGCCGGCGTGCAGCACCACCGGCTCGGGCAGCACCTCCAGCAACGCGCCCTGCTCGACCGTGGCGCGCTGCACGACGCGGGAGGGGCCGGCGTCGCCGCCACCGCCGTGGACGCGCAGCGCCGCCTGCGATCCGACCCGCACGCGCGCGCCCGCGGCGAGGTTCCATGCGAGGTCGTATGCGTCGCCCGGCAGCTGTCCCGGCGAGCACTCGGTGATGCACACGTCGAGGCCGCCGTCCTCGCGCGTGCGCGCGGGCGCGAGACGCAGAGGCGCCCGCGTGTGCAGCGCGCCGAGGATCGTCGCCCCGTCCTCGCGCGTGGAGAACGTCGCGTGCAGCGCGCCGGCGTGCGCCGTTGCAGGCGGCGCGGCGACCGTCACGCCAGCGCCGGCGCGAGCGCCTCAGAGCGCACCCAGTCGACGAGCGCCATCGCACCCTCGTCGCGGCGGATGCTGCAGGCCACGATGTCGCGCCCGTCGCGCGCGGCGCGGGCGTCGTCGAGCATCACGCGCACGTCCGCGCCGACGTGCTCGGCCAGGTCGACCTTGTTGATGACGAGCAGGTCCGATCGGCTGATGCCGGGGCCGCCCTTGCGCGGGATCTTCTCCCCCTGGGCCACGTCGATGACGTAGATGAAGCGGTCGACGAGCTCGGGGCTGAACGCCGCGGCGAGGTTGTCGCCACCGCTCTCCACGAACACCGCCTCGAGGTCGGGGAACAGGCCCTCCAGGCGCTCGATCGCGTCGAGGTTCATCGATGCGTCCTCGCGGATCGCGGTGTGCGGGCAGCCGCCCGTCTCCACGCCGACCACGCGTTCGGGCGGCAGGGCCCCTGCGCGCACGAGGATCTTCGCGTCCTCGTCGGTGAAGATGTCGTTGGTCACCACGGCGATCGACAGCTCGTCGCGCAGGTGGCGGCACAGGTACTCCACCAGCGCCGTCTTGCCGGAGCCGACGGGGCCGCCGATGCCGATCCGAACGGGGCGATCGGTGGGGAGTGCGTTGCGGACCCAGCCCTTGGTGCGGGAGTGGGGAGTGCCTGCGGTCATGTGCATGCGCGGCAGCCTACGTCAGTCGGGGACGTCGACGACCGCGGCGAGGATGCGGCGCGGGTCCACCGACGTGTCGGGGCGTCGTTTGAGCGGCACGACGGTGACCGAGGGGCCGACCGTGACCCTCGCCACACGAGGTTCCAGCTCCACCACGGCGTGCGGGCCCGCGAGCTCGGTTGGCAGGTCGTGGTCGCTGATCGTCACGTCGGCGGCGACCTCGTGCCCGCCCGTGAGCAGAAAGGCGACGAGCTGCAGGCCGAGCGGATGGGCCGCGGCGCCACGGACGGCGACGCGACGGACGCCGCCGGCCCGGGCGTGCGATGCGAGGTCGTCGGTCGTGATCGCGTGGCGGTGCTCGAACATCGGCTCGAGTCGGCGCAGCACGATCGGGCGCCCGCCGACCTCACCGAGGCGCCCGAGCGGCAGCCGGTACTCGATCGAATCGACCAGCTCGCTCGAGGCGTCGTCGATCGGCTCGGCCAGGTGCTCGTGACGCCAGTAGGGGAAGGGGCCGCGTTCCATCACGTCGATGAACCGGCGCCCGGGCTGGTACCCCTCGTGTCGGATCTTCCAGCGCTGGCGAACGGGCCCGACCACCGGCACGCTCAGCTCCACGCGCATCGTGTCGTCCTCGATGCGGCCGCTGCGCGCGGCGATGCGGGTGCCGTCGCCCGGGGCGAGGAGCCGCTCGAAGGCGCCCGGCCGCAGGTGCCACGCGAACAGCTCGCTGGCTGGGACGGGGATGCGCGAGCGCTTGACGAAGCGGAGCGGAGGGCGGGACATGCGCCGAGTATCCCCCCGGGGTGTTGTCAGCACGGCAGGTGCTTGACGCTGCCCGGTGCGATGCAGCCGGCGACGAGCGTCGGCGCCTTGCTCGCCCGAACGCGATAGGTCGCGAATCGTCCCACGTACCCAGGGCGCGTCACCGAGACCTGCACCACGGCGCCCGGCTTGAGCTTCGCCACCACCAGGTGCCGGCGCGGCGTGCGGACGAGCGTGGAGAACCGGCCGGTCAGCGAGAAGAGCTTGGTGAGCTTCGTGAAGTGGACGGAGTACGGCTTCTTGAAGGGGCAGCCACCGCCCGTGCACGTCACCCTCACGGTGGTCCCTGCGGGGACTGCGCTGACGGCGAGCGAGGACACGGTCGTGAACGTACGCGTCGCCTTCCACTTCGCCACGATCTTCGACCCGATCCGCGGAACGACGGGCGCGGGCGGCGCCGGCGGCGGCGGCGAGGCCGGCGGTGCGCTCACCTGCACCACGACGCTCGTCGACGTCGCATGCCCGACGGCGTCGGTGGCCGTCACCGTGACGGCGTAGCTGCCGGGCGCCGCGTAGGTGTGGCTAGTGGTGCTGCCGGTGCCACTGGCGCCGTCACCGAAGCTCCACGTCGTCGAGATCGGTGACATCACGTCCGTCGCCGGTGCGGCGAACTGGAGCTGCGATCCGCTCGTGGCGCTGGAGGGGATGTTCACGGCACCGAATCGGGGCGCCGCGGCATCGAGCGAGACGGTGAACACCGAGGAGTCCCACTTCGCGCACGCAGCCGTACACCGAGCGACCCCGACCCCCATCGTCGCGTCGCCCGTGCCGTCCATCGCCAGGGGCGTGGCGAAGACGAAGCCCGGTGTCCCGGTCGAGTTGAAGGTCGCGACCGTCGCCGTGGCGCCGAACTGCGTCGCCCCGGGGGAACGGACGGCTGCGTTCACGTCGTTGACGGTCTGTACGAGGGCGACGACCGACCCGTCCGCGGAAGATGCGATCCAGCCGACGCTCGACGCCTCGTCGGTCAGGGCCTGATGGCCGGAGAACTGCTGTCCGCCCAGGCGCGTCGCGCCGAACACGCCGGTGTCGGCCAGGTAGATCGCGACCGCGGTTCCATCCGGAAGCATGGTGACCTGCGAGCCATAGCTGGTCGCGAGCTGTCCCGGCGCGGAGACGAGGCCGGAGGTCGTCGACCACGTGCCGGTGTCCCAGTGGCCGGCCGGCGCACTTCGGACGTTGTACACGGCCCGCTGCGGCAGCGCGGGCAGCGGCGCATCCTCCCGATATCCGTACACGACCATGGCACGCCCGTCCGGCGCCATCGTCAGGTCGGGGCCCTCGGCCTTCGCGCCGTCGACGTTCCGCGAGAGGATGATGGTCGCCCCGAGCGCGCCGGCGGCGGGCTTGTCGCGGACCTCGACCGTGTAGCGGTCGGGCGAGCTGTCGCGTTCCCACGCCCAGCTGACGTTGCCGGCCTGGTCCACCTCGACGTCACCGGCGTAGGCGCCCGAGGTGGTGAGCGTCATCGGCGAGAACGATCCAGCGAAGGACGCGGTGGCACCGTACGCGACCTTCGCGGCGCCGGACTGCCAGTACAGCGCCGCGACACCGCTGCCGTTGGCGGCGAGCTGAAGCGCCGATGCGTCCTCCCCGGCAACGGCGCCGGTGACGTCGCGGGCGGGAGCGAATACGCCCGCCGTGTTGCTGGTCGCAACGCGAACCTGGATGTTGGACGGTGACTTCGACGTGAACGCCACGATCGCTGACCCGTTGGCCGCGATGCCGGCCTCCACTTCGGGCACGGGTCCGGTCGTGACCGAGCTCACCTGCTGCGGGGCGCCGAACGTCCCGCCGGCTGGTCGGTAGGCGGCGAACACGGTCTCCGTGTCGTTGGCGCCGTTCGCGTCGCCGAGGTCGTCCCCGCGGGCAAACACGAGGACCGCGTCGCCGCGCTCGTTCATGGCGATGTCGGTCCTGGGGGCGACCCCGGCCGTCGTGCGGGCTGGATCCACGGTGACGGCGGGGAGCCACACGGGCGCCGCGTCGGCGGCCGCCGGCGCCAGCGCGCAGAGCACCGCTGCTGCCGCGAGGATGAGGGCGCGTGGCGCTCGAGGGATGGTCCGCTGCATGATCTCGCTCCGGGGTCCGGGCCGCGGCACAGTGTCGCGCGACCGTCACGGCGCCGGAGGATACCGCGCAGGGAGCGTCGAGGCGGCGAGGCTCGCGCTGGGTACCGTCAGTGCATGTTCCCTCCACGCGTCGCGACCGGCCTGCTCGTCCTCCTCACCTCGCTCGGGGCAGGAGGTTGCACGCCGTGGGGCCTCGGGCCGTCGGCCCGACACGTCACCACGCCGGCGACGTCCCGGCCCGCGACCGAGGCGTGCTCCGCCGCGGGCCTGGACCTGAAGCTCCCCGACGAGCCGAAGCTGCCGCCGGCAGTGGCGCGCACCCGTCACGAACTGTTCGACGCGGCGAGCGCCTGCGACTTCGACAGCCTCGGCACGATCGCCGGCCGCAACACCGCCGGGTTCGGCTTCACCTCCGGCACCGAGACGGATCCGGCCGCGTACTGGCGCTCGGTGGACGCGAAGCAGCGCACGCTCGAGCGCCTCGCCCGCATCCTCACGGGTCCGTATGTCGTGACCAACCAGGGGTCCCGCGCCTTCGCGTGGCCCAACACCTACACGGACGCGCCCACCGCCAGCGACTACGCTGCGCTCGTGCGCAGCGGCGCGTACACGCAGGCAGAGGCCGATGCGTTCCGGAAGGACGGCAGCTACTACGGCTACCGCGTCTCGATCGCGCCCGACGGGACCTGGCAGTTCTTCACCGTCGGCGACTGACGCCCGTCACGACATGAACAGTCGACCGTCGAGGCGCGGCTGGCGCAGAGCCCACACGTCCGATTCGACGGCAGATGCCGAGAGCTCCTCGGGCGCGCGCTCGCGGACACGCTCCCACGCGAGGTCGATCTCGGGGAGTGCGCGCGCCACGACACGCTGCGCGTCGGTCTGGCCGAGTGACATCAGCCGCACCGCCGCCTGCACGCTCGCGGTGACACTCGCGTGGAGCCAGCCGCGCGCGGCGTCATCGCGGTCGATGCCGAGCCGCCACGTCGCCCAGCCATGCACGAGGCCCTGCAGCGGCGGGCAGCCGTACGCCACCGCGATCGACAGCGGCAGCAGTTCCATGTCGGGGTGCAGCTGCGGGAGCAGCCGCAGCAGGCGCCGGCCGATCGCCACGTTCGCCTCCCGGGACCGCGACGCCGGCGACATCGCGTGCGCGCGCTCTGCCATCGCCCAGAGGCGGTCGAACTCGCCCGCGGCGCCCAACCGGTGCACCGACGCCACCAGCAGCGCGTCGAACGGAGCCCACCGTGCGTGCAGCTGCCCGAGCACGTAGCGCTCCAGGTCGTTCGCGGTCGCGACCGCCCCGCAGTCCACTCCCGCCTCGAGCCCCCACGAGTGCGCGAAGGCGCCCACGGGCAGCGCGGAGTCCAGGAGCTGCAGGTGGTCGAGGCGCAGCGCCATCAGAAGAGGAAGTAACGCTGCGCCATCGGCAGCACCGTGGCCGGCTCGCTCTCGAGCAGCTCGCCGTCGGCGCGGATCTCGTACGTCTCCGGGTCGACCTCGATGTGCGGCAGCGCGTCGTTGCGCACCATGTCCGCCTTGCCCAGGCCGCGACAGCCCTCGACCGCCGCGAGCCGCCGACGCAGCCCGAGCCGGCCGGCGAGGTCCGCGCCCTCGAGCGCAGCTGCGGAGACGAAGGTCACGCACGTCGCGCCGATGGCCGGCCCGAGCGCGCCGAACATGGGGCGGTCCCACACGGGCTGCGGCGTCGGGATGGAGGCGTTCGCATCGCCCATCTGCGACCACGCGATCATGCCCCCCTTCACCACGAGGTCGGGCTTCACGCCGAAGAACGCGGGCGTCCACAGCACGAGGTCCGCGAGCTTGCCGGGCTCGACCGACCCGACCTCCCCGGAGATGCCGTGCGCGATCGCCGGGTTGATCGTGTACTTGGCCACGTAGCGCTTGATGCGCTCGTTGTCACTCCCGTCCGCGTCACCCGCGAGCGCACCGCGCTGCGCCTTCATGCGGTCGGCGGTCTGCCAGGTGCGCATGATCGTCTCGCCGACGCGACCCATCGCCTGCGAGTCCGAGCTCATCATGCTGATCGCGCCCAGGTCGTGCAGCACGTCCTCCGCGGCGATCGTCTGCGGGCGGATCCGCGAGTCGGCGAAGGCCACGTCCTCGGCGATGCGCGGGTCCAGGTGGTGGCAGACCATGAGCATGTCGAGGTGCTCGTCGATCGTGTTCACCGTGAAGGGGCGCGTCGGGTTGGTCGAGGACGGGAGCACGTTCGCCTCGCCACACACGCGGATGATGTCGGGCGCGTGCCCGCCGCCCGCGCCCTCCGTGTGGAACGTGTGGATCGTGCGCCCGCCGATCGCGTCGAGCGTCGACTCGAGGAAGCCCGCCTCGTTGAGCGTGTCGGTGTGGATCGCGACCTGCACGTCGAACTCGTCGGCCACGTCGAGGCACGTACGGATGGTGGCGGGTGTGGTGCCCCAGTCCTCGTGCAGCTTCAGGCCGATGGCGCCGGCTCGCACCTGCTCGCGCAGCGGCTCGGGCGTCGAGGAGTTGCCCTTGCCGAGCAGGCCGATGTTGACCGGCAGCGCCTCGGCCGCCGCGAGCATGTGCTCGATGTGCCAGGCGCCCGGGGTGCAGGTCGTGGCGGCGGTGCCCGACGCCGGGCCGGTGCCACCGCCGAGCATCGTCGTGATGCCAGAGCCTAGCGCCACGGGCACCTGCCCGGGGGTGATGAAGTGGATGTGGGAGTCGACGCCGCCAGCGGTGAGGATGCGACCCTCGCCGGCGATCACCTCGGTCGACGCGCCGATCACCATGTCGGGGTCGACGCCGTCCTGCACGTCGGGGTTGCCGGCGGAGCCGACGCGCACGATGCGACCGTCGCGGATGCCGACGTCGCCCTTCACGATCCCCCAGTGGTCGATCACGAGCGCGTTGGTGATGACGGTGTCGAGGACGTTGGGGTCGCTGCGCGTCGCGCGGGCGGATTGGCCCATGCCGTCGCGGATCACCTTGCCGCCGCCGAACTTCACCTCGTTGCCGTGCGTCGCGTGGTCGTGCTCGACCCGTGCCCACAGGTCGGTGTCGGCGAGGCGCACGGCGTCGCCGGTGGTCGGCCCGAACATGGATGCGTAGGTGCGTCGGTCGATGCTCGTCACGACGCGGCCTCCCCGCCCATGGCGACGAGCTCCACGGGGCGCGTCTCGCCCGGCTCGAAGCGGACGGCGGTGCCGGGGGCGATGTCCAGGCGCATGCCGCCCGCCGCGGCGCGGTCGAACTCCAGCAGCGAATTCGCCTCGACGAAGGGGAAGTGCGAGCCGACCTGCACGGGGCGGTCGCCGGTGTTGGCGACCTCGATCGTCACGCGTCGTCGACCGGGCGCCAGCTCGATCGGCGCGTCCAGCAGCCGCAGCTCTCCGGGGACCATCGCCACCTCAGCCGCCGATCGGATCGTGGATCGTGACGAGCTTGGTCCCGTCGGGGAAGGTCGCCTCCACCTGGACGTCGTGCACCATCTCGGGCACGCCCTCCATCACCTGCGCGCGGGTGAGCACCGTGCGCCCGTGCTCCATCAGCTCGGCCACGGTGCGCCCGTCGCGTGCGCCCTCGAGCACCTCGCTCGTGATGAGCGCCACGCTCTCGGGGTGGTTGAGCAGGACGCCGCGGTCCATCCGCCGGCGGGCGAGGTCGGCGGCGTAGGAGACCAGCAGCTTCTCGCGCTCACGTTCGGTCAGTCGCATCGACGCAACCTACCGTGACCCCGACCCGTCGGCATCGTCGGTCACCGTGACGCCGTCCAGGCTCGCGGCGAAGTCGGCGCCGAACGCGCCCGACGGCGTGTGCACGCCGGGCGGCACGCTGCCGTCGGCGAGGCGTCGCACGGCGCGCACGACCGAATCGGCGGTGAGCGCATAGGTGTTGGGGGTCGTCATGCGCCCCGTGACCGTGCGCCCGTCAGGGTGCGTCGCCCGCGCCCACAGCTCGGCACGGGTCGCCCCCATCGTCTCGGACGTGGGGTCGGTCATGTGCCGCACGGCCCGGCTCGCAGCCCACCGCGTCGCCGCGTGCAGGCCCGGGACCCGCACCGTGACGCCCGCCACGCGCATCGCGATCGCCGCGGCGGCGGGCAGCTCGGTGTAGACCGACACGTCGCCGATGCCCGTGGAGTGGAACGCCGTCGACACGTCGCCCCACGAGACCGCCGTCAGCTGCACCGCCCGGCCCCCGAACTCCACGGTGAGGCGCCGCAAGTCCGGTGGCGCGTCGACGATGGCACCGCCGACGCGGGCGAGCGAGGCTGCGCCCAGCGCCTCCACCGCCGAGGTCGCCGTGCCGCGACTGACGCCACCCCCGGCCCGGAACGCCAGCTCGATCTGCGACGCGCCCGGCAGCCTGGCCGCGGTCAGCGCGATCAGGCAGTCGGTGGGCACGACGTCGAATCCCGCGCCCGGCACCATCGCCACGCCCGCCGCGCGCGCCCGGGCGTCGTGGGCGAACGTCGCCTCCAGCACCGGGATCGTGCCGTTCAGGTCGAGGTAGTGCACGCCCCGGGCGAGGCACGCCTCCAGCATCGGCGCACAGGTGACCGAGTACGGCCCGGCGCAGTGCGCGACGGCGCCGACCCCGTCCAGTGCCGTCGCGAGCGCGTGCGGGTCGTCGAGCGCTGCGATGCGGTGGTCGAGCCCCAGCTCCGAGGCGAGCGCCCGCACGCGGGCGACATCACGCCCGGCGAGGATCGGCCGCTCGCCCTCGGCCACGGCGCGGCGTGCGACCAGCTCGCCGGTGAATCCGTATGCGCCGTACAGGAGCCACTCCATGGCGCCACACTAGCGGCCCGCCCCCGTGTGGCCCGCGGGAAATCGGGCACACTGTCGAGATGACTCTCACGCTCAAGCACGGCACCGGTTGGAACGACACCTGGCAGCGCGCCCGCAGCGCCGCGCCCGAGGCCTTCGACGACGCCCGCGCGCGCAACCTCGTCGGCGGCGAGTGGCAGGCCGTCGGCACGCAGGCCGAGCACCGCACGCCGGTCGACGGCACGCACATCCCCGGCCCGGCCCTCGTCGACGAGGCCACGGCCGAGGAGGCCGTGCGCTTCGCGGTCGCCGAGCACGCCGAGTGGAGCGGGGTCGACCTCGACGAGCGACGCGAGCGCGTCACGGCCGCGGTCGACGCCCTGGCCGGCGAGCGCGACCTGCTCGCCACGCTGCTCGTGTGGGAGATCGGCAAGCCGTGGAAGCTCGCGTGCGCCGACGTGGACCGCGCGCTCGACGGCGTGCGCTGGTACCTCGACCAGATCGAGCGGCAGGCTGGCGGTCGCGCGCCGCTGCCCGGCCCGGTCTCCAACATCGCGTCGTGGAACTACCCCATGAGCGTGCAGGTGCACGCCGAGCTGGTGCAGGTGCTGGCCGGCAACGCGGTGATCGCCAAGACCCCCAGCCAGGGCGGGTTCCACACGCTCACGCTCGCGCACGCGCTCATGCGCCGCGCGGGGCTGCCGGTGTCGCTCGTCTCCGGCTCGGGCTCGCAGATCGGCTCGACCCTCGTGCGCGGTGAGGGCATTGGCGCACTCGCCTTCGTCGGCGGTCGCTCCAACGGTCGTCGCGTCGCCTCCGACCTGGCCGACACCAACCGTCGTTACATGCTCGAGGAGGAGGGCCTCAACGCGTGGGGCGTGTGGGACTTCTCCGACTGGGACGCGCTCGCCGCGCACCTCACGAAGGGGTTCGAGTACGGCAAGCAGCGCTGCACCGCGTACCCGCGCTACGTCGTGCAGCGCGCCCTGCTCCCCCAGTTCATGGAGATGTACGCGAAGGTGGTCGGGTCGCTCCGGTTCGGCCACCCGCTCGCCGTGGCCGATGCCGGCGACGACTACCCCGACCTGTCGTTCGGCCCGCTCATCAGCGCGAGCAAGGCGGCTGACGTGACCGCGGCATACGAGGAGGCCGTCGCCGCTGGCGGCGCGCCGATCATCCGCCGCTCCCTCGCGGAGGGGACGTTCCTGCCGGGCCAGGACACCTCGGCCTACGTCGCACCGGCGGCCATCCTGTCGCCGCCGAGCTCCTGGTCGCTGCGCCACCGCGAGCCGTTCGGGCCGCTCGACTCGATCGTGCTGGTGGATTCGGAGACCGAGCTCATCGCGGAGATGAACGTCTCCAACGGTGCGCTCGTCGCGTCCGTCGCGACCGATGACCCCGACTTCGCGGCGCGCGTGTCGGAGGAGCTGCGCGCGTTCAAGGTCGGCGTCAACAAGCCGCGCTCGCGCGGCGACCGCGACGAGACGTTCGGCGGCCGCGGCGCGAGCTGGCGCGGCGCGTTCGTGGGCGGCGACCTGCTCGTGCAGGCGGTCACACAGCCGGTCGACGGCACCGACGAGCAGCTCTACGGCAACTTCGAGGAGTACTCGCGCTACCCCGCGACCTGATCAGCGCACGCGGCGGGTGACGAGCACCTTGGCTGCGACCGGCTTCACCAGCTTGGCGGTCGCCTGTGCCGTGGCCTCTTGACCGTCTGCGCCCCGCACTCGCAGCGTCAGCGCGTACACGCCCGGGGTCGCGGCCTTGCCCGCGACCTTGCCGTTCCAGACGATCGCGTTCGAGCCCTTGTGCGCAACGCCGTTGGCCTGCGCAACGACGGAGCCGCCCTTGCGCACCTCGAGCTCGGCGACCCCGGCCGCGGTCGCGGCGTAGGCCAGCGTGACGGGCTTGCCGGG
>JAOPYS010000275.1 GCA_025964465.1 Thermoleophilia bacterium | reverse complement strand
CCGGTGGCCATGGCGACGTTGAGGCTCGTCTTGCCGCCGCGCATGGGCAGCTCGAGCAGGACGTCGGCATGGCGCAGCACGTCCTCCTGGGCGCCCTGGAGCTCCTCGCAGGCGACGAGCACCACGTCGCGTCCAGGCGGGATCACCAGCTCCTGCAACGTGACGGACGTCTCCGCCTGGTCGAGCACGATCACGAACCGGTCGGCCAGTGCGGCGTCGAGGTCCTCCGGCTCGGGCGCGTGGCGCCACGGCACCATCTCGACGGCGTCGAGCGCGACCTTGTCGATGCGCCGGTCGGGCGGCGTCCCGGTGTAGCCACTCAGCACGAGCTCGGAGACACCGGCCCCGTCACAGGTGCGGAACAGCGTGCCCACGTTGCGCAGGCTGCGCACGTTGTGCGCGACGACGATGAGACGGGCCGGGTCCATGCGCGGACCGTATCGCATCGCCTTCGCTCAGCCGTAGCGCACGCACGTGGGCGTGAAGGCGGCGCGGCCGGTCAGGCCGGCTCCGGTGGCCGGGTCCAGGCCGACGCGCATGCACCAGGTACCCGCGCCCCGCACGACCTTCGACAGCGGGATCGAGGCGCGGCCCGTGAAGATCGGGGCGGTCACGGCCGGACGCACGACGAACCGGGTCGTGCCGGGCTTGCGCCACAGCACGGAGACCCGGACGTGGGCGCCGGTGAGCACCGCGGTCGACGTCGCCCGCACGCGCAAGCTCGCCGTGGCGAGGTTGCCGATCCGGCACGCGCCGAGCACCCCGGCGCACGACTGCGCGAACCCACCCCGCGGGCTGACACCGAGCGCGAGCCGAACGGGAACTGGTGGCGCCGTGAACAGGATCGGCGTGCTGCCCTCCGACCGGCTGCCACCTGCGTCGACCGCGACGACCCTGACACGAGCCACCTCACCTCGCGACACTGACACCCGGAGTGAGTTGGTCGCGGCGTGCTCGATCCGGACGAAGTCGAACTGGGCGATCTCGACGTCATAGGAGATCGCCTGCCCGTCGGCGTCGGTGGAGGCGGTCCAGGCCACGTCGACCGTCGCCGCGTACTGCCCGTCGGGAACGACCGTCGCCGTCACGTTGGTGGGCGCGGTCGGCGGCGTCGCCGCCTGGGCCGCGGCGGGGGCGAAGCAGCAGGTCGCCAGGGCAGCCATCAGTGTCGTGCGCAGCTTCATGTCCCCACCTCGGATTCAGAATTTCGTTGGGGGAGTATGGGCCGCGGGACGTACGTGAAACCTCCGCGCCGAAGGGTTGGGGGCGGGGCCCGTACGGGCAGCTCCTCTGGACACGACGAAGGAGCACACCGATGGCGACCATCTGCCTCTGGTTCGACGGACAGGCGCGCGAAGCGGCCGAGTTCTACACGGGCGTGCTGCGGGACGGGAAGCTCGGCGCGCACGACGAGTTCGGCTCGACTGATGGCAGCGACGAGGTGACCGTCGCGTTCGAGGCGGAGGGCATCTCCTTCCTCGGGCTCAACGGCGGGCCGCAGTTCCAGTTCACCGAGGCCGTGTCGGTGATGCTGTTCCGCGACACGCAGGCCGAGATCGACGAGCTGTGGGACGCGCTGCTCGATGGCGGCGGCGAGGAGAGCATGTGCGGTTGGCTCAAGGACCGCTACGGCTTCTCCTGGCAGGTCGTGCCCAGCGGCATGGCCCAGTGGGTGGGCGGGCCCGACGCCGCCGGCGCCGAACGCGCCCGGCAGGCCATGTTCGGCATGCGCAAGCTCGACATCGCCGAGCTCGAGGCCGCGTACCGCGGCGCGGCCGCGACGGTCTGAGGGGCTCGACCATGGCGCTCAGGATGGACAACGTCGGCATCGTCGTCGCGGACCTCGACGCGGCGATCGAGTTCTTCGTCGAGCTCGGCCTCGAGCTGGAGGGCCGCGCGATGATCGAGGGCGCGTGGTCCGGGCGCGTCACGGGCGTCACCGACCAGCGCGTCGAGATCGCGATGCTGCGCACCCCCGACGGCCACGGCCGCCTGGAACTGTCGCGCTTCCTCGCGCCCGAGGTGGTCGCCGACCACCGCACCGCCCCGGTGAACGCACTCGGCTACCTGCGCGTGATGTTCAACGTCGACGACCTCGACGACACGCTCGCACGGCTGCGCGAGCGCGGTGCGACCCTCGTCGAGGGCGGCGAGGTCGTGCAGTACGAGGACACCTACCGCCTCTGCTACGTCCGCGGGCCCGAGGGCATCCTCGTCGGGCTCGCCCAGTCGCTCACCGCGGGCTGACCCGCGCCCACGCTGCGACGACGCACGTTCGCTGCCGTTTGTAGGCACGCCTACGTACGGATTCCCCGTTCCGTCGTTCCCTGATGGAGAGCCGGCCGCCGCCGGCACGGATCGCCAGTCCGGGGGGACAGCACCATGGGTATCTTTGGAAGCATCAAGCACGCAGGTTCGGCACTGGGCCACGGCGCCGCGAACGTCGCCACGTCCACCGCCCACGCGGTGACCGCGGCCCCGGCCGCCGTCGTCAACACGGCGACCAACGTGGCCGCGACCGGCGCGCACAACCTCACCCAGGCCGGAGCCGGCGCCGCGCACCTGGCGGTCAAGGCCGCGAAGAAGCCGGTTGGCGCCCTGGCCAGCGCCGCATCAGGCGCTGCGCACCTCGGCGCGAAGCTGCCGCAGGTCGCCGCCGCACGAAAGCTCGTGCACACTGCGGCCTCGGCCACCAAGAAGCTCCCGTCGATCGCCGCCCACGGCGCCCACGCCGCCGCTGCCGTCGGCCACAAGGTCAGCCACGCCGCCCACGGCGTCGCGAACCTCGCCAAGTCCGCTGGCAGCCACTACGTGAAGGCCGTCAAGGCAGTCGCGACCGCACCGGCGCGCGCGGCGCTGGCCGGTGCCCACTACGTCAACAAGCACTCGCGCGGCATCGCGTACGGGCTCGGCGCCGCTGCGCTGGTGACGTCGTTCATCCCCGGCGTCAACGCCATCTCGCCGGCGCTCGCGCTGGGCGCGGCCGGGCTGTCGGCGCTCAACACCTACAAGGACGTCAAGACCGGCGCCTCGCCGCTCCAGACCGCGTTCGACGCGGTCGGCGTGCTCCCCGGCGCGGGCGCCACCCTCAAGCTCGCCAAGGCCAACAAGCTCGCCAAGGGCGTGCTGCCGACCCTGCACGCCATCCGCGTCGCGACTGCCGCGCAGCACGTCATCACCGGCTCGCGCGTCCTCACCGCCGCCCGCGTCGGGGTGACGACCGCTCGCAACGCGACCAGCTGAGCGAGGCAAGCCCCACGGCCGTGTGACCCAGCGCACATCCGTGCGCACTTCACACAGGCACGACGGAACATGGCCGATCGTTCCACCGATGAATGGGTGCTGCGGTCCGGGGGGGCCCGCGGCAACTTCTGGGGGGAAGTCCATGCCGATCGACCCGATGCTGCTGCGTCCATTCCTGGGTGAGGTCACCGCGGCGCGCTCGCACGTGGGCGCCGTTCGATCCGCGATCGACTCGCTGGCCGTGCCCGGCGCCGATGTCGACTCGCTGCTGTTCGAGGCGCGGATGGATGCGGGGTTCGCCTCCGCGTCGTTGCGCGAGGCGTCCCGGCACGCCGCTCCACGTGATGCCGCCACCGGCGCACTGGAGCTCGCCGACAGCTCCGGCCAGCGCTTCGAGTCGCTGCTCGGTGGCCTCGACGAGGCGATCCGTGCGGCGGGCGGTACGCTCGACGCGCCCGCCGTCGTCGATCGCATGACCGGCGTGCGCCGCGCCACCGATCGCATGCTGCGGTGGGACCTCGACGAGGTGGCCCGCACGGCGACCACCGCCGACGAGCACGCCGCGCTCGGCGTGGCCGACGAGCGTGGCCACTGGACCAGCTTCGACGACCTCGCGATGCGCGAGCTGGGGGGCGCCGCTGCCGTGGTCGACGAGGGCACGCGCGACCTCATGCACCAGCTCGACGGCCTCGGTCGCGGCGTCGACGAGGCCGGCGGCCGGCTCGATGATGCGCCCCTGTCCGGCCTTGACGACGAGATCGCGATCGACGAAGGGGTGCGCGCTCTCCACGACATCACGACGCCCGCGCAGCTCGAGGAGCTCGGCAACCGCGCCGGTCGCTCGCTCGAGGCGCGCGCGGCCAACGCCGCGGACACGATCCCGAACGAGGTCCACGCCGCGGGCGCCGCACCTGCGCTCGCCCCGGGCTCGACGGGCATGTTCGCGAGCGGGAGCGACGCGCTGCTCGACGCAGCGCCCGCGAACGGTGACGTGGTCGCGAAGATGGTCATGCGCGGCAAGGGCGAGGTCAGCACCGAACTCCCGCTCATCGCGAACGGGCGCAACCTGCACTTCCCCACGCGTGAGTCGGCCGAGCAGACGCTCACCGGCGAGAAGGGCTCGTGGGTGCTCAGCCCCGAGCGCGCCGGCGGATGGCGCGCGATCCAGGTGGAGAGCAGCGCGGGCGAGGCCGCGGATGCCATCCTCGCCGCGTACGGCGACCACACGCTCAACCCGTCCGCACTGCGCGGCGAGCACGCGGCCGTCCGCGGATTCGTGGTCGAGGGCACGCCCCACCCGCTCCGCAGCGACGCACCCGACCGCGGCCTCGAGCGCGCGCTGGGCGAGTTCTCGGGATTCCGGCCGACGGAATCGGTGTCGCACGCGGGCTACAACGGGCTGCCACGGCCCGGCGCCCCACTCGTCGCGATGGACGTGCAGCGTGGGTGGCTGCGCGGGATGGCGGGCACGGAGCTGACCGCCGGCACCCAGTCGGGGACCCTGATCGAAGGCACGCGCGCGGATGGCCTGCAGGCGCTGCGCGAGCAGGCAGCCCGTGTGAGCACACCCCGCGCCTTCAGCCTGCTGCAGCTCGACGTCGGCCGCTACGCGCTCGTCGAGACCGAGGGCGCCGCCGCGAAGGACCTCCACCGAGCCCTGGGGAACGGGGCAGCGCCCCGCGTGCTGGATCCGCGGGTCGAGGCGATCGCCGTCGGCAACAAGCACGTGGTGCGGGGCATCGACCTCGCGTCCGGCACCCCGATCACCGACGCATAGGGGCGCGTCCGCTCCCCGGTCGCCGCCGGGCTGGCCGCCGCAGGCGGTTGATTCCTCGAAAACCTAGCCATTGCTCCGCGATCGTCCCCCGCGCCGCTGGCGTGCGGAGCGAGCGTCATCCAATCTGCCGAGGGTGTCGAACCGGCTCCGACAGATCGACGGCCTGCGCGGCATGGCGGCGCTCGCGGTGATGCTCTATCACCTGACGTGGCGCACGCATCCGAGCATGCTCGACCGTTCGGACGGCTTCTGGATGGGCGCGTACCAGCAGCTCGGGCGCGACGGCGTGTTCGTGTTCTTCGTCCTGTCCGGCTTCCTCGTCGGGGGGCGCGCCGTCGATGCGCTCGTGCTGGACGATCGTCCGCGGCGTGGCGTCGGAGGGTTCGTGCTCGCGCGCATGGCGCGGATCCTGCCGTTGTGGTGGTGCGTGCTGGCCGCGGTGCTGGTCCTCGATTCGCCCGCCGACGTGCGCAGCGTCGGCGACGTCCTCCAGCTGGCGACGCTCCAGCACCACCTCGATCCCCGGCTGCTGCGCGACGTGGTCAAGCCTGCGTGGACCCTCTGCGTCGAGGTCTGGTTCTACGCGGTCATCGCGGGCGTCATCGCCCTCGCCCCGGTCGTGCGCCGGCGCCTGCCGGCGTGGTCGCGTTGGGCGCTGGTCACCGGCACCCTGACGGCACTGGTGGTCCGCGGCGAGCAGGCACGGGTCGAGCGCTTCGGCGACTCGTACTGGAAGGGCCACGACCCCGACTGGCACAGCTGGTCGCTGTTGGCGTTCGGGGACATGTTCGCCCTCGGCATGCTCGTCGCGCTGCTGTACCGCACGCGGCTGCGCGGCCCGACCTGGACGGGCGTCGCACTCCCGCTGCTCGGGGCCGCGACCTACGCCTGCGCCATCGCGCAGCGCGAGCAGCTTGCCGGACGCGGCCCGTTCCTGGTGGCAGCCGCCTGCGCCCTCGTGCTCGCCGGCGCGGTGCTGCCCGCCCGCCCGCCGCTCGAGCTGCTGCTGGGTCGGCGTGCGCTCGTCGAGCTCGGCACCGTCTCGTACGGCATGTACCTGTGGCACATGCCGGTCGCGCACGGGCTCGGGTCACTCGGGCTGCTCGGCCACACCAACTCGTGGCTCGTGACGATCGCCATGGTCGGTGGCACCGCTGCGGTCACCATCGCGCTCGCGCGGCTCACGTGGCTGTACGTCGAGGCTCCCGCGATCGAGCTCGCCCGCCGCGGCATCGCGCGTCCCCGACGGGCCTCGCTGCGCCGACCCGCGTGGCGCGTGCCCTCCCTCGGCCCCGGCCCGCACGCCTCCGGACCGACGCCTGGGTCGTCCCGCGCACGCTGACCCGGGCGGGTCACGCCGCGTCACGCCGCGTCACGCCGCGTGACGCAGCTCCCCTGCGATGCGCAGCGCGTCGACGATGCCCTGCGGCGCCTCGGGCAGCGGCGCGTCGTTGGTGGGCGGGTTGGTGCCCGGCAACCGATACCGGACGGTCGTCGTGCCGTCCGCGATGACCATGCCGGTGCGGAACTGCTCGAGCTTCTGGAAGGGCCCGCTCATCCCGCCGGCGCCAGCCGCGGCGCGCAGCTGCGCACCCAGCTGCTGCACGCCGGCCTTGGCCGGGTCGATGCCGTTGCGGACCAGGGGCACCTCGAACGCGCCGAAGCCGGGCGGCAGCGGCAGCAGCACCGGCACGAACGCGCTCCGGCTGGCGACGCCCTTCGTCATCGAGCCCGCCGAGTCGAACGTGAGGTCGAGCCCCTTCGTGAGCAGCTCGTGGCTGCTGTACTGGATGACGCGGAATTCCTGGAGCGGCGGCATGCCCATGCGAGTTCGTCCCTTCCCCGGGGACGCGCCCGGTGCGGGTCCCCTGCCCTTCATGTCGCCGGCGACGGGGCGCCCGGTCTCGTGCGGCATGTTCGGCGGCGCACACATCGGCGCACCACCTCACGCGTCGACCACCACCTGCAGCGTGAACGTCGAGGAGTGATCGTCCGGTGAGCGGCCCTCGGCGAGCGCGACCTGCGTGGTCCCGGGGGCCGCGGCGCGGAAGTGCCACGTGTGCGTGCCGCCGCAGCCCGTCGCGCCGTCGGGGCAGTCGGCATCCTGCTCGTACTCATCGTCCGTCGTGCGGAGCACCACGCCGTCGGGGGCGCGGGTCACCGACCACGAGTAGGGCGTGGTCGGATTCTCGTCGAGCTCGATCGTCAGCTGCTGCCCGGCCGCGACGTGCACGGTGCTCCCGTCGTCGGATTCACCGACGACGACCGCGGCCGCGGACGGGTGGAGCAATGAGGCGAACAGCTGGATGGCGATGAGGATGATGGACATGCGGTGGACCTCCTGTGGGCGCTCGGACGGGCCGTCGTGCGTGAGGGTTCCCCGGCCGGCCCGTCCCCTGACAATCACCCGGGCCCTCCTCCGGGCGTACAATCAGCCCATGGCGAACCAGTCTCCCGCAGGTCAGGACACCACCGTTCGATGCGAGGCGACCGTCGCCGAAGTCGAGGGCCAGCGCATCGTGCGGCTGCCGGCGGAGGCGAGCGCCGCGCTGCCGTCGCGCGGTCAGGTGGCTGTCACCGGCACGATGGACGGGGACCGGTTCGCGGCGGTCGTCGAGCCGGACGGCCGGCGCGGGCACTGGATCAAGCTCGCGGACATGGTGCCGCCGCACGCCGCCGCCGCCGGGCAGGCCGTGACGCTCGCGCTCGCGCCCACGAAGGCGTGGCCCGAGCCGCACGTGCCCGACGACCTGGCCGCGGCGCTCGACGCCGCGCCCGACCTCGCCGAGCACTGGGCCTCGATCACGCCGATGGCGCGCTGGGAGTGGGTGCGCTGGGTGCGCGCCACGCGCAACCCCGCGACGCGGGCCAGGCGCGTCGACGTCGGCATCTCCAAGATGCGCGACGGAACGCGCCGGCCGTGCTGCTTCGACCTCGCAGCCTGCACCGACCCGGAACTCTCCCGGAGCGGCAAGCTCATCGAGGCCTGACCCAGCCCGACCGGCGCACCCATCGGGTCAGCGCAGCAGCAACGTCACCGCGCGCGCAGAGACCGGCTTGGACTTCACGAGGGTGGCCGTGACGCGGTACGCGCCGGCCGGCAGCACGCCCTTCCCCCAGCGCCCGCCGAACTCCACGGCCGACGCGCCCTTGGGCAGGCGGAACGTGACCGATCCCTTGAGCGGCGTGACGTGGCGCTTGACCACCCGTGCGAGCGTGACCTTGACCGACCCGGCGGCGTTGAGCTTGATCGTGAGGCGCTTGGCGTGACTGCCCCGCACCGGTCGGCGGAACGCCGTGCCCGTGCGCGGGAACACGCCGGTCGCCTTGACCAAGGAGGTGATGCGCCCGATGAAGCTCGGCGGCGTCACGATCGGCGGCTTGGGCGGATCGACGACGACGGGCGACGTGATCGCGACCGACCGGGTGACTGCGGTCGTCTGCCCGTTCACCGCCGTCACCGTGACGGTCGCGAGGTGTGCGCCAGCGGTGGCGAAGCTGTGGCTCGCCGTCGTACCCGTGGCTGCTCCGGTGCCGTCGTCGAAGGTCCACGCATAGGTGAGCGCCCCCTCCGCCTGCGGGTCGGCAGCGGTCGCCGAGTAGGCGACGGACGTGCCGACCAACGCGGTGGCGGCCGCGTCGACCACGACGGTCGGCGCGAGGCGCTGGTACTCGAACGCGCCGATGTCCGGCTGCGCTCCGCCGGCGTTGTTGCCGTCGACCGACCGGGCGCTGCCCGAGACGTCGCGATCCGATCCAGCGGGCACTGAGGTGCCCACGTCGACGAGCGGCGAGGTGAACTGCAGGCGGAAGTCGCCCGCCGCCGCGTCGCGGAACAGCGGATCGACCACCGCCGTGTCGATCCTCCCGGTGACGACCGGCGCGCACGTGCCGGTGGCGCTCAACGGACCCTTGAAGGCCGTGTGCGAGACGTTCATCGTCGCGACGCCACCGCCCGACTGCGTGCACAGGATGGCCGCGGGCGAGGCACCGACGAGTCGGATCACCGTATCGGCGATCGTGCCCGTGTACACCTGCGTGTTGTTGCCAGCCTGCCCCCAGATCCCCTCCTGGGCCGGTCCGGAGCCGTTGATCGTGGTGCGCTTGGCCACCAGGCCGATCACGCTCGCGGTTGCGGCATTGTTGTACTGGTAGATCCCGATGGCCGTGGGGATGGCACCGAGGTCGATGAGCGAATCGGAGATGTTCACCGTCCCGTCGGGAACCAGGATGCCGTAGGTGAAGCCGCTGATGCGCACGCGTCGGATGGTGATGGTGACGTCCGCCGCGGCCGAGCCGAACGCGCGGTACCCGGTGTTCGTGCCGACCACCTGCGTGTCACTGACCAGGTTGCCTCCACCGGTCCACGTCACGCCCGAGGCGCCACTGGCGTTGGACCGCACCGTCGACCCCGTGACCCATCCGCTCGTCCCGAGCTGCACGGCGGAGCCCACCGTGCTGCCCTCGAGCCGGGCGTCGATGCCGCGGGCGGTTCCCGCGCTGAGCTTGAGCGCGTAGCCCGCCGTCGGCGCAGCCGTGTGTGCCAACGTCAGGGCGCTGACGGTGCCGCCCTGCAGCGTGAGCGTGGTCGCGTTGTCACTCGCGGACGTGAGCGTCGTGACGCCGACGCCGCTGCCGACGATCTCATCGACTGACCCGGCGGAGCTCATCGTGAACTCGCCGGTGAAGGTGCCCGGGCCGACCATCACGGTGTCGGCATCCGTGTCCCCGGCGGCTGTGGTCAGCGCCGCCTGCAGCTGGGCCGCCGTGAACGCGGTCCCCAGACACCCGGCCGGGCTCGCTACACACAGCGTGCTCGCTCCGGCCACCCCGCTCGCAAGTGCGGTGAAGACGCAGGACATGACGACGACGCGAATGATGCGAGAGCAGCCAGCTATGGAGATGAGGAGGTCCGATGTCGGGGCGGGTGAGCCTCGAGCGTACTCCGATGTCGGACAGTCTGCTTCGAGTAGCGAAAACCGACCCCGCATGGCGAGGCGAAACGCCTGCTCGCTCAGCCCGCCTCGCGTCGTCGCTCGTCGCGGCGTCCGCGTGCGATGAGGCTGTAGGCCGCCGGCACGATCACGAGCGTGCCGACGGTCGCGAGCGCGAGTCCGCCGATCACGACCACGCCGAGCGACTTGGAGATGATGCCACCCTCGCCGGAGACGCCGATCGCGAGCGGCAGCAGCGCGGCCATCGTCGCCAAGGCGGTCATCAGGACCGGGCGCACACGCTGCACCGCGGCCTCGCGCAGCGCCTCGTGCACGGAGGCCCCGTCGCGCCGGCGCCGCGTCACGGCGTCCACGAGCAGGATGGCGTTCGCCACCACGATGCCGATCAGCAGCAGCTGGCCGATCATCGCCGGCAGCCCGAGCGCGTTGCGGGTGACCGCCAGCGCGATGAACGCCCCGAACGTCGAGAACAGCACGGGCGCCAGCATCGCGAAGGGCTGGAAGATCGACCGGAATGCGAGGACCAGCACGACCAGCACGAGCACCACCGCGATGGCGATCGCCTTGAACAGGTCCTGGAACATCTGCTGCACGAAGGCCGCGTCACCCTCGTAGGAGACGTCGACGTCACCGAGGTCGCCCGACTTCTCGAGCCGGTGGATGTCGGACTTGATGTCAGCCGTGATGCCCGCGGTGTCCTTGCCCTCGATCGACGCATCGACGGTGGCGACGTACTTGCCGTCGGCACGCGAGATGAATGCGAGCTGCGGCTCGATCGACAGGGTCGCGACGTCTCCGAGCCTGGCGGTGTCGCTCCCACCCCCGTCTGCATCGACCGGCTGCGCCGGGAGCTTCGCGAGCGTCGCCGGATCCAGCGGCCCCGTGCCACCGCCACCCGCCGGCAGCACCGCGATGCTGCGCCCCGATCCGCCCTCGTCGATCGCGGGATTGGAGTAGGCCGCGACGGTGCGCCGGAGCGCCGACACATCGACGTCCCCGGGCGCGTCCGGTCGCGCGGTGACCTGCAGCTGCGGGATGGTCGCCGAGCCCTGGCTGCCGCTGATCTCCGTGAGGTCGTCGCGCTGCTTGAGCTCCTTCACCAGGCGAGTGGTCGCCGAGCGCAGCGCGTCCGGGTCGGTCGCCTTGACGTTGGCCTGGAAGGTGCCGGCCGGCGGCCCGTTCTCCAGCTGCGCCACGGAGAACGCGTCGGGGTATGCGTCGACGCCCTTCGCACGCAGGCGCTTGACGAGCGCGGGCCCGTCCGCCGCCTCGTCGAGGTTCGCCACGAAGGTGACCGTGTTCGGCCCCGCGGCGAAGTCGACACCCACCGTCTCGGCCCCGAACGAGTACTGCCAGTCGTCGATGCCGTGCTGGTCGTCGAGCAGCTTCGACAGGGGCGCGAGCTCGCTCCGGGCTGCGTCCTCACTCGTGCCCGGATCGAGGGTCACGGTGCCGTACACCTGCTGCACGGACGAGTCCGGCAGGAACTGCGTCGGGATGGCGCCCGACGCGACCAGCCCGCCCGTCCCGGCGACGCTCAGGATGGCGACGCCGACCGTCAGCACGCGGTGGCGCAGGCCGAACGCCGTGGCCGGCCGCACCCACCGGTCGAGCCGCCCGCCGCGCGGATCGTGCATCGTGTGGTCGCGTGCCGCGCGCCGGAACATGATGTGTGCGAGCACCGGGATGACGGTGACGGCAACGAGCAGCGACGCGACGAGTGACACCGCGACGATGATCGAGAACGAGCGGAACAGCGACGAGATGAAGCCGCCGAGGAAGCCCAGCGGCAGGAAGACCGCAACCGTCGCGGCGGTCGACGCGGCGATCGCGGTCAGCACCTCCGACGTGCCGTTGACCACGGCGTCGGTGACTTCTTCGCCCGCCTCGATGTGCTTGGAGATGTTCTCGATCACGACGATCGCGTCGTCGATGACGCGCCCGATGGCGATGGTCAGCCCCGCCAGGGTGATGATGTCGAGCGTGAGGTCGAGCAGGTAGCCGACGAGCAGCCCGAACACGAGCGATGTCGGGATCGAGACGGCAGCGACGAGCGTGCCGCGGCCCGAGCGCAGGAACAGGAAGATCACGAGCACCGC
>JAOPYS010000263.1 GCA_025964465.1 Thermoleophilia bacterium | reverse complement strand
ACATGGTCGGCAAGCAGCCGATCGTGCTGATCAAGACGTTGGCGGGCAACCGCTTCCTGCCGATCTGGATCGGCCATCCGGAGGCTGCGGCGATCCTCATGCGGTTGCAGGATGCTCGCCCGCCGCGGCCCGCGACGCACGACCTGCTCGTCAACGCGCTCGAGGAGCTGGGCGCCGAGGTGACGCAGGTGGCGATCACCGCGCTGCGCGACAACACGTTCTTCGCGCAGGTGACCGTCTCCAACGGGATCGACGAGCACGAGCTCGATTCGCGGCCCAGCGACGCCCTCGCCCTCGCGGTGCGCGCGGAGGCGCCGATCTTCGCGGCCGAGCAGATCGTGCTGGAGAGCGGCATCGAGTTCGAGCAGGACGCGATCGGCGACACCGACGAGATGGTGGACAAGTTCCGCAGCTTCCTCGACGAGGTCACGCCCGACGATTTTGCATAGGGGTTCAGCGAAGCTCGTTGCCCTACCCGGCCAGCGTGGCGCCACCTGCATCCTGCTGCCGCTCGCGCACGTATGATTCGGCCAGATGAGCCGAACCATTCGCCAGCGGCGCCTGCGTGAGCGCCGCACCGCCCGCCGTCGCGCCCGCATCCTGCTGGTCGCCGCCCTCTTCGCCCTCCTGGCCACCGCCGGTGGCGCCTGGGCCGGCTACGGCTTCCTGAAGGGCGACGACACCGAGTGGCCGTCGATCGACAACCTACGCCCGCAGCTGATCGGCCAGAACTCCGAGGTGATGGCCGCCAACGGCGCCAAGCTCGGCGTGATCAAGTCCGACCAGAACCGTGAGATCGAGCCGTACGGGCAGATGGGCCAGTGGGCGCCCAAGGCGACCGTGGCGATCGAGGACCGTCGCTTCTACGAGCACCACGGCGTCGACTACGAGGGCATGGCGCGCGCGCTGAGCGTCAACCTGAAGGCCGGCTCCAACAAGGAGGGCGCCTCCACGATCACCCAGCAGGTGGTGCGCAACCTGTACAAGGAGATCACCACCGAGAAGACGCTCTCGCGCAAGGCCAAGGAGGCGACGCTCGCCCTGCAGCTCGAGAAGCAGTGGTCCAAGAAGAAGATCCTCGAGACGTACCTCAACCTCGTCTTCTACGGCAACAACGCGTACGGCATCGAGGCGGCCTCGCTCACCTACTTCAACAAGTCGGCCAAGGACCTGACGATCCCCGAGGCCGCGATGCTCGCCGGCCTGCCGCAGTCCCCGACGCAGTACGACCCCTACACCAAGGGCAACGTGGCCAAGGCCAAGGGGCGCCGCGACGACGTGCTGGACGCGATGTACGACCAGGGCATGATCACCAAGCGCGAGCACGCCGCCGCCGTCGCCTCGTCGATCCGCCTGCACCCCACCAGCCGCTTCACCGAGCGCAAGCTGCCGTACTTCTTCGACTACGTCGAGCAGGAGCTGATCCAGCAGTACGGCTCGGCCACCGTGCGCCAGGGCGGCCTCAAGATCCGGACGACCATCAATCCGAAGATGCAGCGCCTCGCCGAGCAGGCCATCAAGGACAAGCTGTACGAGGGCCCCAGCGCGGCGATCGCGGTGCTCGACACCAAGACCGGCGAGATCCGCGCCATGGCCTCGTCGTCGAGCTACGCGCAGTCCAAGTTCAACCGTGCGTCGCAGGCCCGCCGCCAGCCCGGCTCGACCGCCAAGGTGTGGGTGCTCTCGGCCTTCGTGCAGGCGGGCGTCGACCCCGATGCGACGACCTACGTCAGCCGCCCCTTCCGCGTGCGCTACAAGGGCTCGGGTGAATCTGGCTGGTGGAATCCCAAGACGTACGGAAACACGTACGCGGGGCCCGAGTCGATCCGCGCCGCGACGGTGGCTTCCGACAACTCGGTGTACGCGCAGATGACGCTCGACATGGGCCCCAAGCAGGTCGCGGCGACCGCGCACAAGATGGGGATCAAGTCACCCCTGGAGGACGTCTGGTCGATCGGCCTGGGCTCGCAGGTCGTGACCCCGCTCGAGCAGACCAACTTCTACTCGACGATCGCGCGGGGCGGCATGCGCATCGATCCGCGCGCCGTCAGCGAGGCCGTCACGCCCGGCGGCACGAAGCTGCCGCCCAAGTACCCCAAGGGCTTCCGCGCGATGCAGGACTGGCAGGCCGACAAGATCGTCTCGATCCTGCGCGACAACGCCGACCACGGCACCGGCACCTCGGCGAACATCCCCGGCGCCGAGGTGGGTGGCAAGACGGGCACGACCGACGACGCCAAGGACGCGTGGTTCTGCGGCATCACGCCCGAGCTGACCGCGTGCGTGTGGATGGGCTACAACACCCCCACCCCGATGAACGAGGTGGGCGGCAAGACCCCGGCCGCGATCTGGCGCGCCTTCATGGAGCCCGCGCTCGAGCTCGTGCCGAACCGGGACTGGTTCGAGCCCAAGGGTGAGCCGGTCTGGGTGCCGTGGGACGTGGGTCGTTGGGAAGACGACCCGTCACTGGAGCACTCCGGCGGTTCCGGCGCCTCGGTGCCCTCCGCGCAGCCTGGCGGCGGCGGGGGCGGCGGCCCGGCGGCAGATCCCGCCGACACGCCGACCAAGGCCACGCCCGTGGACCCGGCCGGGACCATCCCCGACCAGCCCACGCCCGTCACGCCGACCCCGACGACCCCGGCTCCGACGACGCCACAGCCGACGGCCCCCGCGCCCGTGACGCCGGCGCCTGCGCCGGTCACGCCCGCACCGGCCCCGGTCGCGCTGCGCCACTGAGCGAAGCGGCCATCGGCTGCGCCGACTGCGGCCGCCTCGCGTGCGAGCCCGGTCTGCCCGTCCGCGCGTGGCCGAGGGGCTGGGGATGGTCCTGGCCCGCCGCACCGAGCTCGTCCGCCTCACGGAGGCCGCGGTCGCCGTGGCGCTCAGCGTGCTGCTGGGCACCGTGCGGCTCCTGGAGCTGCCCAATGGCGGTTCGATCGCCCTCGCCACGTTGCCGCTGCTGGCGTTCGCGATCGCCCGCGGGGTGGGCCCCGGCGTCGCGGCCGGCGCCTGCGCGGGGGCTGCCCACGCCCTGTCGGGCGGCACGATAGTCCACCCCATCC
This sequence comes from Thermoleophilia bacterium, assembly GCA_025964465.1. Lineage (GTDB taxonomy): Bacteria > Actinomycetota > Thermoleophilia > Gaiellales > SKUG01 > JAGQUL01. The sequence continues at coordinate 2,517 of JAOPYS010000263.1, read as the reverse complement.
AGCTCGGCCTGGACTACGGCCTCGCCTACGCCGCGCTGGGCGCCGCCGGCCTCGCCTGCGGCCGCGGCACCGAACGAGCGGCCCTTGCCCCGGCGATCATCCTCGCCATGGCCCTGCACCTGACCGCCAACGTCGTGAGCGGCATGGTCTTCTTCGCCCCTGCCGCCGGCGGCTCGGCCTTCGCCTACTCGCTCGCCTACAACGCCACCACCGTCATCCCCGAACTGCTGCTGTCACTCTGGCTCGTCCCCCCACTGGTCCGCGCCCTCGCCCGCGCCAACCCAGCCGACTCCTGGCGCCGCGGCCTGCTGCCACCACCCCGATCCACGCCCCGCGCACCTCGCACGATGGTCGCCGCGACGTCGATTGACACGGTACGCCCGCGCGCTCCACAACTCCGTGAGGCGCTGCCGCTGCGCACGGTGTCACTGACATCGCTTGCCCGCCCCGCCCCGTTCGGGGGCCCCACCCCGAGCGCGCGTCTCCGGAGGCGCTGTTGACGGACGGCCACCGAACGTGGATCAGGCGTCGGGTCCGATGACCTCGAAGGTCACGGGCGCTGCATAGGAACCGGGCGCCTGATTCGCAGCAGCCCGGAATCCGAAGCGCAACCGGGCCGTCGCGCCGGTGATGCCCGCCGTGGGCGACGCCGCGATCTTGCTGCCGGGGCTCGCGCCTGTCGTGGGGATGGCATTCCAACTCGGACTGTTGCTGGCGGGGCACGTTGCATTCGGGACCCATGTTCCCGTGACCCCAGCCCCGGTGACGGCCCGCAGGCATGCGCCGAACATGCTCGCCCCTGTCGTCCAGTCGGAGATGCCAGCCGCCCAGTCGTTGACGGATCCTGGTCCACCGAGCGCCGTGCCGCTGCCGTCCTGCTGATAGACCCGCAGCATCGACGTCTCGTTGCTCGAACCCCAGGTCAGGGTGCAGTCGGAGCTCGTGACACTCGAGGTACCCGCCAGCACGGCACCGAAGTCGATGCTCGGGCTCGGGGCACCCGTCCCCGTCGCGAAATGCTCGCGGATGCGGGCTGCCGGAAGGATTCCGGCGTACACCGCCACCTCGTCGATCCGACCGTTCCACCGGTACAACGAGTCGACGCCGTGACCTGAGATCACATATCCCGGGGTCGCGACTTCCTGTGCGGGGATCCCGACCCCGGTCCGCTGCGCGAGCGTCTGCGACACACCGTCGATCCACAACTGGTTCCCCGTGTAGTCACCGTTCTTCATCACGGCGACGACGTGCACCCAGCGCGACTGCATCGCCGTCACCGACGGGCCGGTGATGCCATACAGGTCGGAGTTGTTGCTGTTGAAGCCGAAGTTCCCGCTCCCGTCGTTCCAGATCGAGTACTGGTAGAAGGAGAAGGGGACCTGGTTGTCGGCGGCCGTGTTCTCGTACATCCAGAACTCGACGGTGTTGTAGGTCCCGTTGGCGGTGTTCACTCCGGTTCCGGGAACCGAGACCGTGCCCGTGGCTCCCGTGAAGGCGGTCGACGTGTCGCTCCACCCCTGGATGCCACCGACCTGGCCCTGCGTGTACCCGCCCGAGATCGCCCCCGGGTGATTGCCGCTGCCGGCGTCGAGTGCGGTCGCCCCGGACAGCTCGCCCAGGTGGTAGTAGTCGATGGGAGAGTCGGCCAGGACGGCCTGCGAATAGTTGAGCGGGCGGGCGCAGCCGGTGGAGTCGAGGCTGGTTGCCGCTGGCACGGTCGCGGACACCACCGTGCTCGATGTCGCCGCGCTCGCGGTCCCCATCGCGGCGGCGGTCACGGCCACGGTCACGATGCCGAGCAGGCTCCGCACGGGCCGTCCACCACGGGTGAGGACACGGAGACAGGGGAGGCTGCGCGGGTCCACCGAGGACCATCGGCAGCCACCCACCGTTAGTTGAGGAACCAGCCCTTCTGGGTCGCGAAGCTCGCAGCCTCGGCGCGGTTGCGAACACCGAGCTTGCGGAAGATCTCCGTCGCCGCACGACGCACGGTTCGGCCCGACAGGTACAGCTGTTGGCAGATCTCCTGGTTCGTGAACCCCTGCGAGATCAACCGCAGCACGTTCCACTCGCGGTCCGTGAGGTTGTAGGGCCGCCCCTGCGCCGCCGTCTCGCGCAGCCGGCTCCAGAGCATCGCCTCCAGGTCGGGCTTGAGCGGAGGCCGCCCACCCGCCGCAACGACCTTCACGGCCGTGGCGATCTCCTCGAGCGAGGAATCCTTGAGCACGTACGCCGCCGCTCCGGCCTGGTTGGCCTCGAACAGGTCGTCCGGATCCTCGGAGTAGGTCAGCACCACGCAGCGCGTGTTGGGGTGCCCCTCCATGACGTTGCGGATCAGGTTGAGGCCCTGTTCTCGGTCGGGCATCTTGAGGTCCGTGAGGACCACCGCCGGGCGGTGCCGCGCGACGTTGCGCAGCACGCTCGACGGATCGCTGCACGCGGCGACGATGTCGAGCCCGGGCTGCTGGCCGAGGCCACGCCTGAGCCCTTCGAGCACCACCGGGTGGTCGTCGACGA
>JAOPYS010000227.1 GCA_025964465.1 Thermoleophilia bacterium | reverse complement strand
TCGTGACGGTCAAGGATCCGTGGCAGCACGCGCCCACCGTCGGCAAGCTCGCCTTCGCCGCGGTCGGCGTGGCCGCCGCGCTCGTGGTGCCGTTCGCCACGATGCGCCCCGACGCCACGCGGGCTGCGGGCCCGGCGGAGATGGGGATGGTGCTGCTCGCCTGCGCGATCGGGCTGGCGGCGTTCATCACGTTGGCCGCGACGGCGTGCGCGCGGCGGGCCTGCCCGGCGTGCGGCAACGTCACGCTGCACGGGCTCGGGTGCTGTCACGAGCTGCAGCTCGGGGTCGGCGACACCGTCTCCATGCGGACGCTGACCTTCCGCAAGACCTACCTCGCGGCGAACTCCCTCGCCGCGGTGGCCGCGACCCTGGTGGTGGTCTCATGGAACCTGTGACGCCGAGCTCCGATGCAGTCATGGCGACCAGTGCGCGCCACGACCTGGTCATCCCGAAGGCGCCGCCGACCGACACGCGCGTGGTCGTGCGTTCGTTCGACGTCGACGGCCCGGAGGCGCTCGCCGCGCGCTTCGTCGCGGTGGGCCAGCGCCTGCAGGCCGCCGTGCCGATGCGCATCCCCGTGGCCGAACCCGTCGTGCGCCACCGCCTGTCGAGCGCGTTCGGCTGGTACCGCACCGGTCGTGCGCGCCACTTCGTCGCCACGGTCGACGGGGTCGACCTGGGCCGTTGCAGCGCGATGCTCGACGACAATGCGAAGGATGCCGAGGGTCGCCCCGTCGGCTACGTCGGCCAGTGGGAGTGCGAGTGCGACGATCGCGGCGAGGCCGCAGCACACGCGCTGCTCGAGCTCGCCGTGGCGTGGCTGCGCGAGCAGGGCGCCGCCGACGTCGTCGGCCCGATCGACTTCTCGACGTGGCACGGCTACCGCTTCCGCGACGGCGAGGGCGACGGGCGCGACCCGCTCCTGACCGAGCCGGTCACCGACCAGCGCGCGATCGCGCAGTGGGAGCAGTTCGGCTTCGTGCGCGATGAGAGCTACTTCTCCGCCGAGATCTCCGACCCTCAGGAGCAGGCGGACATGACCGCCTCGCTCGTGCAGGAGCTCGTCGGGCTCGGGTGGCGCGTGCGGCAGCTGCGCATGCGCGACTGGGAGGACCTCATGGAGCGCGCACACGCCATGAGCATGGAGGAGTTCACGCGCCAGCCGTATTTCACGCCGATCTCCCTCGAGGAGTTCCAGGCGAGCTACGCGTCGGTCAAGAAGGGCGTCGATCCGCGCTACGTGTTCACCGCTTGGTCGCCCGAGGGCGAGTTCGCCGGTTACGTGTTCGGCGTGCGTGAGCGCGGCGCTGCCCTGCGCGCCCTGCAGCGAGGCGGCCTGCGCGGCAAGCTCGCCGCCATGCGCGCCTCGTGGCACGGCGACACGGTCATGGTCAAGACGATCTGCGTCTCCAAGCCCTACCGCCAGTTCGGCATCGCCATCCTCCTGCAGGCCGCCCTCTACAAGACCGCGATCGACACGGGCCAGCCGCGCATCTGCAACATGCTCATGCACGAGAACAACCGCTCCCGCATGCTCACCGAGATGGCGGGCGGCGTCGAGTTCCGCACCTACATCACGCTGCGTCTCGCGGGCTGACGCTTCACGGCTGGTCGACCAGGAGCGTGCGGTGCTGGATGCGGCCGAACACGATGACGTCCTCGCGGGTGAAGCGCGAGCCGCCAGCCTCGTCGAGGCGGTAGGCCGTGTGATCGAGGCCGGACACGTCGACCCCGCCCTTGTTGCACGTCGGCGGGTCGCCGAGGTAACCGGCGGCGCAGGTCTGGAATCCTGACCCGTCGTCGACGAGGTAGCCGCGGACAGCGACGAGACCATCCGGCGGCCTGGTTCGGGCGACGTTCGCGTCGATCACCGTGACCGGCAGGCGGTCGCGCTCGGCGAGCCCGGCACCGAACCGGCTGACGGTGCCCCGCGCGCGGAACCCCGTGCGCGGGCTCCGGCCCGCGAACAGGGCCTCGCACCGCCAGAGCTTCGTGGCGCTCACCTCCGGTCGCGATGCGCGGTGACAGTGCAGCGACCCGGGCTCAGGAGCCTCCTCCGTACCGCCGCTCGCGTCGATGCGGAACGCAAGCTCGGCCTGCGCCTGCGTGGCGATCACGCGATCCGAGGCGCGGACGTCCTTCGCGCCCCTCGGAACGAGGCAGGCCGCGAACGTCGCGTCGCCGTCGGCCGCCCGGATGAACGACGAGAGTACGCCCTCCTCCTCCGGGGCCGTGATGCGCCAGGTCGTCGCCGCACGCTCGTCCCCCGCCACGTCCCGCGGCTCGCCTGCGACGTCGCGCGGCGTGAACTCGAACCGGTGCTCGGTCGCGCGGTCGACGCCGACGAGGTGCAGGTCAAGCGGCTCCCCCCTCCGGACCTCGACCCGGGGCGAACCCGGTATGGCAGTTCCGTTGGCGGCCTGTCCGCGCGAAGCGCACGAGGGTCCGATGCTGTCGCCGCAGCCGTTCTTCCAACAACTCGAGCCAGCCTCGATCCACGTCGACCCCCGCGGGGAGGCGAGCCACATGCTCGGGCCACCGTTGAAGCCGCCATGGCCGGCGCCCCGCGGCTTCGTCGACACGGGCTCGAGTCTCCGGTCGGTCGCCGGCCGCGGCGCCGCTCGATGTGAACCCGGGCCCCCGCTCGAGCCGCACCCCGCTCCGAGCAGGGCTGCGATGGCCAGCACGCCGACCATCCAACTCGTCATCGTCGATCCGCGTCGCACGCCATCCTCCTGTCCGCTCGGCACCCCTTCGACGCCCCGGCCGTGCGCCCGGTTCCCGCATCGCGTGCGCATCCGGTCGGGGCGGGGTATGTGCGGCCGGATGGATGACTTCTCGAGCACTGCCCCTGTCGAGGTCGCGGACGCCAACGTCGCGCGGCTCTTTGTCGAGCTGCTCGACACGGTCGCCGA
>JAOPYS010000224.1 GCA_025964465.1 Thermoleophilia bacterium | reverse complement strand
AGCTGGTCCGCGTCGGACCGGGCGCCCGCGGCGCAGAGGGCCGCCTCTGCGTCGCGCAATCGGCCGACGGCCCCCGCGTCGGAGGCGTGGGCTGAGCATCGCCACGCAGCGACCGCGGCGACGCGTGCGGCATCGAGCGGGCGCCCGAGCGCCTGCCACTGCTGGGCCACGAGGTCGAGCACGGACTGGTCGTTGGGTGCTGACATCGCGAGCGCGCGCACCTCGTCGACCGCGAATCGCACGAGCCGGCCGGGCTGCCCGGCGATGGCGTCGACGTGGCCGAGGGCGACGTCGAGCAGGGCGGGTTCCTCGTGGAGCACGGAGGCGCGCGCACACCACAGCGCCAGGCGTGCCATCGACCCGGGCTCGTCGATGACGATCGCGCGTGCGAGCTCCACCAGCCCGTCCGCGCGTCGATCGGCGGGGCCGAGCGCGGCCAGGCGCAGCTCGTCGAAGTGCACCTCGAAGGCGAGGGACGCGAACCCGCTCGCCTCGACGCTGGCGCGAGCCCTGTCGAGCATCCGTCGCGCGTGCACGAGCGCGCCGCGCTCCACGTACGCGTGCGCGGCCTGGCACAGCGCCGCCGCGCGGTACACGTCGTCGTCGCGGCCGTCGAGCGCCTCGCAGGCCTGCTCGCAGGCTGCGACCGCATCGTCGATGCGGCCCAGCGCGATGCTGGCGGATGCGCCGTAGGAGCGGGCCAGCGCCGCGACGTCGGCGCGCGCGCCGGCCTCCAGCACGGCCGCCCGGGTCTCGGCCAGCGCCTCCGCCGGCTGCAGGTCGTCCATCAGCAGGTCGGACAGCGACAGTCGCGCCCGCGCCGCGTCGAGGTGGCAGCCCGCATCGACCTGCAGGGCGATCGCCTCGCGCATGGTCGCCGCGGCCTCGTCCAGGCAACCGGAGTAGGACAGGGCCACCGACAGCTTCTCGAGGGCGGTCTGCTCCAGCTCCCGGTCCCCCTGCTCGCGTGCGATGCGCAGCGCAGTGCGGTCGTGCGCGATCGCCTCGCGCCACGCGCCACCGAGCAGCGCGAGCGTCGCCGCGGCGCGGGCGGCCCACCCGACCGTCTCGACGTCGAGCGCCACGGCGTGGTGCAGCCGGTTGATCGCGGCGCCGTCGCGCGAGGCCCAGTAGAGGCCGACCATCGCGCGCGCGAGCGCCTCGTCATCGTGCTTGGCTGAGGCGATCCGTGCGAGGTCGCGCCACCAGTCGGTGGTGCGCGGATCGTCGCTTCGGGCACCCAGCGCGGCGCGCTCGCGCAGCAGCGGGATGCGCCCGTCGGGGCGTCGTTCCAGCTCGAGCGCCATGTCGATCGAGCGCGCCGCGGCCTCGAGGTCGTCGCACCCCACCGCTCGCTGCGCCGCGTCGCGCAGTGCGTCAACTGCGCCGTCGAGGTCGCCGGCGGCGGCCAGGCACGCAGCCCGGGCATGGCGGGCGGCAGGACCGTCGGGGGCCGACGAGGCCCACGCGGCGGCGAGCTGCAGCGCCGATGCTCGGCGGGCCGTCAGCGGCGCGGCATCGAACCACGGGTGCGCGCGTGCGTGGGGCGCGAGCCGCGCGACGCCGTGCTCCACGATGACGAGGTTCGCGGCAGCGAGCTCGGACAGCGCTGCGGCGAGTTCGCCCACGCCGATGTCGCCCGCAGCCCGCACGACGAGCACCGGGACGAGGATGTCGTCCGGGTGGCCGTCCACGAGCTCGAGCACGCGCCGACCAGTTGTCGAGAGCCCGTCCACCCCTCCTGTGTACCACCGAGTGCTCCGGGCGCCCAGATGCGCGGCCCGCAAACCTAGGTAGCCGATGCATGGTCGTGCGACCCGGGGGTCGTGCTCCATGAGTGAGCAAGCACCACGACGAACCGAACCGGAGATCGCCATGTCCATCTACTCCATCACCACCGCCGCGCCGATCACTGCCAACGCGCTGCCGCCGATCTCGCCGAACAAGAGCACCGCCGCGGCGCCGGCGGTCCCCGCCGAGCTGCAGGAAGCCGCCAAGCACGCGCAGGAGATGCTCAACCAGGTCAACTCGGGCGAGCTGCGCCCCTCGACCGCCCCGCACGCCCAGTTCGCTCCGGGGACGAACGTGCAGCACCTGATCGACGCCGCCCGCCAGCTGGGTCGGCAGGTGCCCCACCTGCCCACCTCGCCCGCTGCCCACGTGCCGTTCCCCGTCCCCGTTCCCGTCCCCTTCCCCGGCGGCCAGACCGCGCCCCATGGTCCCATCCGCGTGCCCGGCGGCCCCGTCATCGCGATGCCGCACGTCCCGGGCCGACCCGGCGGCCCCGTAGCGATGCCGCGGTTCCCGCAGTTCCCGGGCCAGACTCCGCGCGTGCCCGGCGGGCCCATCCTGGCGCCGCGCGTGCCGCAGTTCCCGACCCAGGCCCCGCGCGTGCCCCGCGGCCCCGTCGGGTTCCCCCCGGCGCCGCGCATGCCGCACGCACCCCGGATGCCGCACGCCCCCACCACCATGCCGCGCATGCCGCACGGCCCGGTCCGCGTGCCGGACGCACAGCAGCACCTGCCCGGGCAGATGCCGATCATCCGGCTCGCCAGTGCCGACGGGGCTGGCGAGGCCTGACAGCCGCACCACCTCCGCCCACCACACGCCGCCGGCCCCACGCCGGCGGCGTCGGTGTTTCCCGTCCGCGGGCGTGCGCTAGTCTCGCCCGCGTGACCGAATCTCCCACCCGACACCTCCTCCCGATCGGGGGCGAACGCCTCGAAACCGGCACCTGGACGCAGGTCACGTCCCCATGGGACGGGCGCGTCGTCGGCGAGGTCGCCCAGGGCGACGCGATGCACGTGGAGGCCGCCATCGCGGCCGCGACGGTCGCGCTCGAGCGCGGGCTGGCGCCGTACGAGCGGGCGGAGGTGCTGGCGCGCGCCGCCCTCGCGCTCGCTGCGCGCGAGGAGCAGTTTGCCCGCACGATCTGCGCCGAGGCCGGCAAGCCGATCGCAGCCGCCCGCCTCGAGGCGCAACGCGCGGTGGGCACCTTCGAGGCGGCTGCCGTCGAGGCCCGCACCCTCGCCGGCGACGTGGTGCCGATGGACGGCTGGGCGGTCGGCGCCGGCAAGCTCGGCTTCACGGCGCGCCGCCCTGTCGGCGTGGTCGCGGCGATCACGCCCTTCAACTTCCCCCTCAACCTCGTGGCGCACAAGGTCGCACCCGCCATCGCCGCCGGCTGCCCCGTCGTGCTCAAGCCCTCCGAGCGCACGCCCCTCTCGGCGCTGCTGCTGGCCGAGGTGCTCGCCGAGTGCGGGCTCCCCGGCGACTGGTTGAACGTGGTGGTGGCCGACCCGAAGGAGACGGCGCGAACGTTCTGCGAGGACGAGCGCATCGCGATGATCAGCTTCACCGGCTCGGCGGCGGTCGGGTGGACCCTGCGCGAGGCGGCGCCCGCCAAGAAGGTGGCGCTCGAGCTGGGCAACGCGACCCCCGTGATCGTGGCGCCCGGCGCGGACGTCGAGGTCGCCGCCGAGCGCTGCGCCGCCACGGGGTTCGCCTTCGCGGGCCAGACCTGCATCTCGGTGCAGCGCGTGTTCGTGCACGAGACCCTCGCCGACGACTTCCTCGAGCGCTTCACCGCGCACGTGGAGGCCCTCTCCACCGGCGACCCCGCCGACGAGCGCACCGTCGTCGGCCCGCTCATCGACCACGACTCGCGCGACCGCATCCTCGGGTGGATCGAGGAGGCGACGCGCGGCGGCGCGAGCCTGGTCACCGGCGGCGCCGTCGAGGGCGGGATGCTGCAGCCCACGGTCGTCACCGACACCACGCCGGAGATGTCGCTCGCCAGCCGCGAGGTGTTCGGGCCGGTGGTGGTGGTCGAGCCGTACGCGACGATGGACGAGGCGATCGCCCGCGCCAACGAGACGCCCTACGGCCTGCAGGCCGGGATTTTCACGGGCGACGTCGCCGGCGCGCTCGCCGCGGCGCCGCGCCTGCGGTTCGGCTCCGTGCTCATCAACGAGACCCCTGCCTTCCGCGCCGACCAGATGCCCTACTCGGGCACGCGCGCCTCCGGAAACAGCACGGAGGGGCCGCGCTACACCGTGCGGGAGATGACGGTCGAGCAGCTCGTCGTCGTGCAGCTGCCGACCAGCACCTGAGGGTTTCGTGGGTCGACGGCGCGGTACGCCGGAGTCACCCGTTTCCCCGACGCCCGACCCCGGGCCGAACACAGGAGCACGACATGCGAATCGGACGAGCCGTCAGCGCAGGAACCCTCGCGATGGGCGCCTACCGCGCCTACCGCCAGTACAAGGGCCGCAGCGCGGCGACCCCCGTGAAGGGCCGCGGCCGCGCCCAGCAGCAGCCGCCGGCCGGGCGACTTGCCTCGATGCTCGGTCGACGCTGAGCCCGCCAACCTAGGTAGTCCGTGCATGGCGCAGGGGCGGGCGCGCGGGGCTCCATGGAGGTGCACCGGACGAGCACCGACCCAGGACGAACACATGACCAGCATCACCGCCAGCTGCTGCACCACCATGCCCGAGCCCGCCGCGCCGACGAGCGACACCGCCCCGCTGCAGGAGGCGCTCACCGAGCTGCAGTCGGCCGTCACGGACGGCACGCAGGTCGCCCCGCCCGTCGACCTCGAAGCACCGTCGCTCGTCGACGTCCTGCGCGAACTGGAGCGGTCGATCGCCCAGCTCGACGAGGCGGTCCGCGGGGCGGGTCTCGCCCCGGCCACGCGCGCCGGCGACGAGCAGCACGGCGCGAGCCTGGTCGGGGGCGAGACCGACGGGCAGGGTGGCTCGGCCGTCGGTTCGTGCGCCATGGGTGCGGCTGCGATCACGCCCGACCCGCTCGGCTGAGCGGGAACGGGAGGACGGAACCTGCCCGGTCGGTAGGGTCGCCTCATGCCGGCGACCTCCGACCGACGACGCCCTGCGCTGCAGCGCGTGCACTACGTCGCGGGCGCCTCGGGCACCGGCACCAGCACGCGCGCCCTGCAGCTGCAGCGCGAGCTGCACGGGCTGCACGGCGTGCCCGCGTGCATCGTCATCGCCACCGACGTGGTGCGCGCGCAGCTGCGGGCGGTGCTCGACGAGGCTGCCCACCCGGACCTGTGGGGCGAGAGCTTCAACCTCCCCGGGCGCCCCGGTGACCGCCTGCGCGACGGCGTCGACATCGATGCCTTCGCCCGCCAGTGCGCGCCGATCCTGCGCGCGGTTGAGGCCGGCGTGGCGTACGCGTTGACCGAGGGGTGGAGCGTCGTGGTGGAGGGCGTCCACCTCGTGCCGGGCGCGTTCGAGCTCGTCGACCCGGCAGCTGCCGTCGTCTCCGCCGAGCTGCTCGTCATCGACGACCCGCTCGTCCACGCGGAACGCTTCCGCGCCCGCGACCGGGCCAGCGCGGGCCGCCGCCCGGCTGCGCACTACGAGCGCAACCTCGACCGCATCCGCGCCGTGCAGGCGGAGCTGGTGGAACGGTGGGCGGCCTGGCGGGCCTCGCTCGGCGACGACCGCATCGAGCTGCTCGGACCCTGACGGCCCGGAGTGTCAGGCGTCGCCGGCCGCCATGCCCAGCAGCAGCTCCAGGTGCCAGCGCGCGGCGTAGGCGATGTCGTCGGCGCGCACGCGCTCGTTGGGGGCGTGCACGCCCGCCTGGTAGTCGGCGGGCGTGGTGTGCTGCCACGGCCAGAGCCCGTAGGTCGTGGTGCCCCACGCACGCCGCAGGTGGGACGCGTCCGTGTAGAAGGAGTTCATCGTCGGCAGCATCACCAGCGGGCGCCCGTCGACGCGCTCGAGCGCGGCCTCGCAGGCCCGGGTGAACCGCTCGTCCGGCTCCGAGGCCGAGCCCCCGACCGGCCCCGACGGCGCCGGCACCAGCTCCCACTCGTCGCCCGCACGCGCCGCCGCGGCGAACACCGCGCGCAGCTCCTCCACGGCATCGTCGGCGCTGCGCCCCGGCAGCACGCGGCAGTCGATGCGGCACGTCGCGTGGTCCGGGACGATGTTGACCGCCGCCGAGCCGCGCAGCATCGTCGGCGTGAACGTCGTGCGCGTGATCGCGTCGAGCGACGCCGCCAGCTCCGGCAGCGCCACCTGCGCCGCACCCACCAACGCGTCGAGGTCCTCCCACCCGGCATCCGCGCCGAGGATGCCGGCCAACATGCGACGGGCCGCCGGCACGAGGTCGCGCCGCCGCGGCGCTCCTTCCAGCGCCGACAGCATCCGGGCGATCACCAGCACGGGGTTGGCCACCGCGCCGGGGTTCGATGCGTGCCCGCCGGCGCCGCGCGCGTGCAGCTCCACGGGCAGCAGCGCCTTGTCCGCCACGCCGTACATCACCGCGACTCGGCCGTCCGGCAGCACGATGTGGCGCCCCCCGCCCTCCTCGATCGCCCAGTCGGTGCGCAGGTCGGGTCGGTGGTCGACGAGCCAGCTCATGCCCACACCCGCGGTGTTGACCTCCTCGTCCGCCTGCGCGATCAGGCGCACGTCGCCCGCCGGGGTGACACCACTCTGCGCGAGCGCCACGAACGCCGCAGCGCGGGTCGCGACCTGCCCCTTCATGTCGACCGCGCCGCGCCCCCAGACGAAGCCGTCCTCGTCGAGCACGCCGGCGAAGGGCGGGTGACGCCACGCCTCGGGCTCGCCGGCCGGCACCACGTCGAGGTGGCCGCAGAGCGCGAGCGACGGCCCGTCGCCCCGCCCCGGGATGGTCGCCACGAGGTTGCGCCGCTCGGGATCGGGGCCGACCAGCTCCGACTCGACGCCGTGCGCGGCGAGCCACTCCTGCAGCACGCGCGCGGCCACCGTCTCGCGACCGGGCGGGTTGGAGGTGTCGACGCGGATCAGGGCCCGGGCCAGCTCGACCGCGTTGGGACCGATGTCCGGGAAGCGACCGTGCGCGGTCACAGGCTGTGCGTGGGGATCCATCTCCGCCCCATACCCGCGCGCGTGCCGTGAGTAGGCCAGTTGCACGGCTGCGCATGCGGGCATGCCCCGAGGATGCAGAGCCTCCTCGACTCCTCCTCCACGACCGACCCCACCGACGTCGTCGCCCGGTACGCCCCCCTGATGGCGGGATTCAGCGCCGCCACCGCGGTGCTCGTGCGCCTCGCCGCCCGGAGGGGCGCGAGCCCCGGCGGCCCGCTCGAGCTGACCGAGACCGCGCTCGCCGCCTTCTACGTCACGCGCGTGATCGCGAAGGAGAAGGTCGGCGCGGTCGTGCGGCACCCCTTCGTCGAGCCGCACCCGGACGCCGACCCCGCCGACCCGCACGGCGAGGCCAAGCAGCCCACGGGCGACGGGCTGCGACGGTCGATCGGCGAGCTGGTGACGTGCACGCGCTGCCTCGGGCCGTGGGCGGGCGCGGCGCTCACCGTCGGCCAGGCGTTCGCGCCCCGGTCGGCGCCGCTCGTCACGCGCATCCTCGCGCTGGCGGGGGCCAACTCGCTGCTGCAGGCGTCCCAGACCCTGCTGGCGGAGAGCGCCAACCGCCAGGCACGCGCCTGAGGGCTCGGGTCAGCGCGTCGAGGCGAACGCGAGCGCGAGCACGACGAGCACCATGAGCACGGGCGCGGCGAGCATCAGGCCGGCCACGCCGCGTGTGCGCCCCGCACGCCGCGGCGCCCGCGTCGCGACGCAGGTGGGGCAGCTCCAGGTCTTGCTGGTGTCCACCGGCCCGCGGCAGGTGGTGCAGCGCATGATCGCCATGGGTCCCCCCAACCGACGTGGTTGCGTCACCACACCATCGGCGCTTCGATCCATCCACATGAGCGTGCGGGCATTCGTGGTGGCGGCACCCACGTGGCGCCGACCGCGGCGTCCGAACCGGCGGCTAGCGTCGGGCCCGCATGGGCTCCTACAGCTTCAAGGCCGTCGACGTCCACATCGGACCGATCCGGTGGGACGGGTTCGCCGCCGAGGACGGGCATCGGCGCGCGCTCGCTCGACGCTGCGCGGTCGCCGGCGGGCCCAGGTGGGGCATGTACGAGCCCGTCGCCGAGGAGTGGCACACCGTCCTCGAGTCCGCACGCGAGATCGCCCAGGCCGGCGTCGAAGCCGCGGCGGACGCCGCCGATGGCGCCGAGCGCGCGTTGTGGCTCGCGCAGCGCGGTCGCTTCGACCCTGCGGTGCGCCTGCCGTCGATCGCCGAGCTGCGTGAGCTGCACCGCCCGCCGCTCTGCCGTGTGCGGCTCGACGAGGTGCGCATCGAGCTGACGCTGGAGGGTGGGCGCACGCTCAGCCTCGACGGGCGCGGCGGCGCGGCGCGCGTGCGCGGCGAGTCGACACCGATGGTGCGGGCCGCAGCCGTGCACGCGCACCACCTCGCCTTCAACCACGCTGCTGCCGGGTTGATGGACGCCGCGGCCCAGGGCGGCGGGCACGTGCCCGCCTCCACCGACCACGCGTTCGACCTGGTGTTCGGCCCCGCCGGCTGACGGTGCGCCCCACTCGCGAGCAGCTCGAGGCGGCGCGCGGCGGTCACGTGCCCGACCTCGTGCGCCCGGGGCTCGACGTGCTCATGTCCGGCATCAACCCGAGCCTGTGGTCGGTGGTCGTGGGCCACCACTTCGCCCGCCCCGGCAACCGCTTCTGGCCGGCGCTCCACGACTCGGGGTTCACCGACCGGCTCCTGCGCCCCGAGGAGGAGCACGAGCTGCTCGCCGCCGGGGTCGGCATCACCAACGTCTGCATGCGCGGCACAGCCCGCGCCGACGAGCTCGACCGCGCCGAGCTGCGCGCCGGCCGCCTCCAGCTCGAGGCCAAGGTCGCCCACTGGCAGCCCCGCTGCCTCGCCATCCTCGGCGTCACCGCCTACCGCGACGCCTTCGAGCGCCCCGGCGCCACCTTCGGCCTGCAGCGCGAGACCGTCGCCGGCACCCCCGTCTGGGTGCTGCCGAACCCGAGCGGCCTGAACGCCCACTTCCAGCGCGCCGACCTCGCCCGCGTGTTCGCCGAGCTGCGCGAGTTCGTCGTCAGGGAACGAGCGGCGCCACGACCGTGAGCGCCACCGGCGCCAGGTAGGTGCCGGCGGCCTGGGTCGTGCTGACGCGCAGGCCGAACCGCAGCCCCGCCGTCGCCGTCGTGATGTTGGTCGGGGCCGTGGCCACGGTCTCGGGTGCGGCCTCAACGTCGTGCCACCCGGCGCCGTTCGCCGCGGGGCAGCCGGTGCCGGACGTCCAGCTGGCGCTGGCCGACCCGCCGACGGTTGCGAGGCACGCGCCGAACATGCCGTTCGCGCCCACCGACCAGTCCGAGGAACCGCCCGTGAAGTCCGGGATCGTGACGGCGCTGAACATGGCGGCCTGCCATGCCCCGGTCGCGCTGCTTCCCGCCGCGAGGTAGCGACCATCGTGGAGCAGGATCGCGCCGTTCTCGTGCATCTCGGACGGGGCGGTGAGCGAACGCCATCCCGTCGTGTTGAAGGTGGGATCCAGCACGCCGGACGACGAGTACCGCGCGACGGCCGATGTCGTGTAGTTGCCGGCGGTCATGAAGCGACCGTCGGGGAGGATGACGACGTCGCGCCCCGTCTGCGGCGCCGTCCCGTCCACGCGGTCCCACAGCAGAGTGCCCGTTGCGTCGAACCGCGAGAGCCGCGTTCCGGGGGCACCGGGCAGCCCGACCACGAGCAGCGAGCCGTCGACGTCGATGGCGAGGTCCTGGTACTCGTCCCCGGTTCCCGGGCGGTCGGCGGTGCGATAGCCGCCGGTGCCGAACGCCGGGTCCAGCGATCCGTCCAATCGGAACCGGGCGAGGATCGAGCCATCGTCGGCGGCGAGCAGGTTGGTCCGGCCCGCGAGCACGATCATCCCGTCGGGCTGCACCAGCAGGCCGTCGCACGAGACGTTCTTGCCGGCGAAGGCGAGGTACGCCATGCCTGCCGCCCCGAAGGTCGAGTCCATGATTCCGGAACTCGTGACCTTGGCGATCGCGCAGCGCTGGTTGGGTCCGGCGTAGCTGGTCCCGGAGATCACGATGCTGCCGTCGGCCCCCACCTCGAGCTTCTTGCCGACGAGCCCGGACGGGAGGGCGACGGAGCCCGTCCCCCCGAAGCTCGGGTCCGGCGCACCGGTCGCGGCGACGAGGCGCATCGCGCGCGGCACCGGGCCTGCGACCGACAGCACGGGCTTGCCGTCGGGCTGCACGCCAAGGTCCCACGCGAAGTCGTTGGCGCTGGCTCCGGCGTCGAGGTTGTACGTGACGATCCCGCCGGTGCCGAAGCCGGGGGCCGGGCTGCCGGTGGCGGTGAACTTGCCGACGGTCACCTGGTCGCCACCGTCGACGTTCTTGGACGATCCGCCGAAGTACAGGCTCCCGTCGAACGCCTCGGCCGCTCCCCAGACGTGCTCGATGCCGTTGGGCAGGTCGACCGTCAGCACCCCGCTCGTCGCGAAGGTCGTGTCGAGCACACCGGTCGGAGGCGTCCACATCGCACGGCCCTGCGCGTCGCCCTGCGACAGCCGGAGCGAGGACGTGTCGTTGCTGGATCCGAACCGCACGGTGCAGTCGGTGCCCGTGACGACGGACTGGCCCGGCTGCACCACGCCGAAGCTCGTCTTGCCCGGCACCCCAGTCGCGCACAGGCTCGTGTCGAGCGTGGTGGCGCTCGGCACGTCCATGCTCACGACCACCGCGGACGTCGCCCCGTGCGCCGCGCTCCCGCCCATCGCGGACGCCACGGCTGCGGCAACCGCGCACACGACGAAGCAGGTCCATCGTCGTGACCGGGGCTGATGCGGTGGGAACACCCAGCGGGGATCGGCCCGCCCGCGCCCGAACTTGATCCTCGAGCCGATTCCCGTTCGACTGGCGAACCAGAGCACGAGGGCTGACGCGACCCGTCGATCGCCACGACATACTCGAGCGATGGAAGCGCCGACGACCTTCGGGGACGTAGCTCAGTCTCCAGCACCCGCGCGTGCCGACACCCTCCCGGGCGCACCAAGGAGCGAGCGATGGATCCTTTCCAGCGCACTCGTGCTCGGTCTCGCCGCTGACCTGCTCTCGCTCCGGCGCCCGGCCGGCGTCGGCCTCACCGCGAGCATCGTCGCAGTGATCGTCGCGCTGGCGTTGCTCGATGGCCGGCACGCGCTCCGGCTCGCATCACGTTCGCGAATGGCGTTTGGGGGAGCCGCCGTCCTCCTCGCCGCAAGCTTCGCGCTCCGGACCTCCTCCGACCTGCTCTGGGTCAATGCCGGCGCACTAGCGCTGGCGCTGGTGTTGATGGCGGTGCGCGTGGCCGGACGGCGGCTGCGTGAGATGCGCATCGTCGAGCTGACCGTCGCGCTCGTCGAGCTCCCGGCGACGTGCATCGTGCGGGCCTCGCAGGCGTCGGGCCGACTCATCCACACCGAGGCGGCCTCGCCTGCGGACGCGAGCTCAGGCGACGAGCCGACCAAGGCGCGAGGATTCCTGTCCGAGCACGGTCGGGACATCGCCGTCGGCGTCGCGATCGCAATCCCCGTCCTCGCGGTCCTCGTCGCACTCCTCGCGTCCTCCGACGCCGGCTTCGCGCGCATACTCGGTGACCTGTTCGACCTCGACCTGTCGAGCCTCGTGCAGCACGTGGTCGGCACCGTCTTCGCGGCGGCGCTCATCGTCATCGTCCTGATAGCCGTGCTGGCGAGTGACCCCACATCCCGGCTCGAGGAGCAGCGCCGGACCTGGGCGGGACCGGCCGTCGTGTGGATCGTCCTCGGCTCGACTGCGGTCCTCTTCATCGCCTTCCTCGCGCTACAGGGGGCCTACCTGTTCGGGGGGCCGGAGTACCTCGACCGCAAGACCGGCCTTTCGGCCGCGGAGTACGCGGTCCACGGCTTCTACGAGCTGCTCACGGTGTCCGGGATCGTCGTCGCGATTCTGCTGGCGCTCCGGCATGGCTTCGAGCAGCGAGAGGGATCGATCCGCGCCTTCCGGATCATGGCTCCCGCGCTCGCGGCCCTGACGGTCGTCCTCCTGGGCTCGGCCCTCGTGCGGCTCTGGATCTACCAGGACCGGTTCGGCCTGACGGAGCAGCGCATCTACGCGGCGGCAGTGCTCGTCTGGATCGCTTCGGTCCTCCTGTGGATGGCGCTTCGCATCGCCAGCTCCCGGGAGCTCCAGCTCGGGGTGTTCGCAGCCTCGGCGGCGATCGCCGTGGTGCTCGCGCTCGACATCGCGAACCCCGACGCGCTCGCGGCGAGAACGAACCTCGAGCGATCTGGCGACGGCGGGGTCATCGTCATCGACTCGCAGTACCTCTCGACGCTCTCGGAAGACGCCACGCCGACCATCGTCGACCGCCTCGACCGGCTTTCGCCCCACCAGCGCGACGACCTGGCTCGCAGCATCCGCCACCGCGTGGACGCGCGCTCGGGCGGCTGGCGCAGCTCCAACCTCGCGCACCACAAGGCCGAGCAGGCCTCGTCCGAGCTCGACTAGTCGGTTCTACCGTCGCGGTCGCGGCGCCATTGGGTGTACCGGTGGAGCGCGTCGCCGTGGGTCGTGCCGGGCTGCGCGTCGGCGCCGGCCGAGCCGTATCGCTCGCGGTGGAGGCGGTCGCGCACCGAGGCGGCGTGGTCGCACACGTCCCAGTGGCAGCGGTAGAGGAAGGCGTCCTCCACGTCGTCGCGCGTGGTGAACCGACCGACGGTGAAGCCCGTGCCGTCGCGGAAGACGGCGACGAGGCCGGCGTGGGCGACGGGGTCGAAGAAGGCGGCCGTCGTGACGGGGCGCGCGACGACCTGGAGGCTGCTGCCGCGACGGCTGCCGAGGTTGGCGACCCAGCGCACCGCACGGGCGCAGGACTCGCACTCGGTGAAGTCGGACCGGTCCGCGCGACGGCGCGCATCACCCCAGAGGCGATCGAACATCGCGGCGAGCGCCGCGTCCTCGGGGGCGGTGGGGTCCATGACCGCGCTCGATTCTGGCCCGGCGGTCGGATCCCTGCCCGAACGCCGGACCTGCGTGTGGGGTGTGGGGCCGGCGCCACGTGGCAGACTCACCCACGACGGCGCAGCGCGCGCCTCCTCCACCCGCGAAGGGACCCAGATGATGCACGAGCTCGAAGGTCGACGGATCGTCCTGGGGATCACGGGCGGCGTCGCCGCCTACAAGGCGGCGGTGCTGTGCCGCGAACTGGTGCGGCGCGGGGCCTTCGTCAGCCCCGTGATGACCGCCGGCGCCGAACGCTTCATCGGTGCGCCCACGCTCTCGGCCGTCGCATCGGAGCCGGTGCGCACCTCGCTGTGGGATTCGCCGGAGCCGAGCCCGCACACCGACCTGGGCCAGGCCGCGGACCTGGTCGTCGTCGCCCCCGCCACCGCGCACCTGCTCGCCGCCGCGCGGGCCGGGCTCAGCGAGGACCTGCTGACCACGACGCTGCTCGCCACGCGCGCGCCCGTGCTGCTGTGCCCGGCAATGCACACGGAGATGTGGGAGCACGCCGCGACACGCGACAACGTCGCGGTGCTGCAGTCGCGCGGCGTGCACTTCGTCATGCCCGACGCGGGCGAGCTGGCGGGCGGCGACGTCGGTGCCGGGCGCCTGGCCGACCCGATCGACATCGCGGACGCCTGCGCGGCGCTGCTGGGAGCGGTCGATCCGGCCGCCGTGCCGCGTGAGCGCGACCTCACGGGTACGACGGTGCTGGTGAGTGCGGGCGGCACGCGCGAGGCGCTCGACCCCGTGCGCTACATCGGCAATCGCTCCTCCGGCAAGCAGGGGCACGCCGTCGCGCTCGCCGCGGCCGCGCGCGGAGCCCGCGTGCAGCTGGTGACCGCCGCGGAGGTGGGCGCCGACTTGGCCGCCGCCGGCATCGCCGTGACCCGCGTGACGAGCGCCGAGGAGATGCTCGCCGCGATGCAGGAGCGCGCCGGGGCGAGCGACCTGGTCGTGATGTGTGCCGCGGTGGCGGACTTCCGTCCGGTGCACTGCTCCGGCCACAAGCTCAAGCGACGCGACGGCCTGCCCGTGATCGAGCTGGAGTCGACGCCGAACATCCTCGAGACGCTCGTCGCCGGTCGCACGCTCGGCCAGACGATCGTCGGCTTCGCGGCCGAGACCGACGACATGGCCAGCAACGCGCGCGAGAAGCTCGCCGGCAGCGGCGCGGACCTCGTCGTCGCCAACGATGTCTCGAGGCCCGATGCCGGCTTCGAGTGCGACACGAACGCCGTCACGATCTACCGCTCGAGCAGCTCGTCCCCGATCGTGGTGGACGTCGCCGACAAGCGCGCCGTCGCCGATCGCGTGCTCGACGCCGCGCTCGAGGAGCGCGCCGCACGCGACGAGCGACCGCGCCTGCGCGAGGTGCGCTGACGCCATGTGCACCGCCGTCGTCAGGTACGCGCCGGGCGACGCATGGCCCGTGCTCGTCACGTTCGTGCGCGACGAGGACCGTGCGCGCGCGGCGGACGCCCCGGGTGCGTGGTGGCCCGACCACCCGCTCGTGGTGGGCGGGCGCGATCGCAGCGCGGGCGGGACGTGGTTCGCGGTCGATCCGCGCGCGCCTGCTGCGGCCTTCGTGACCAACCGGTTCGAGCCCGGACTGACGCCGCCGATGCAGCGCGGGCATCACACCCGCGGCACGGTCGCGCTCGAGCTGCTCGACGCCGACCACGTCGACGCCGTCGACGAGATGGCTCCGTTCCACGCCGTGCGCGTGCGGCGCGACGGCGGTCGCTGGTGGCACTGGGACGGCTCCGCGACGAGCGTCGAGGACCTCGCGCCCGGGGTCACCGTCATCGCCTCGCGCGGCCCCATGCTCCCCGGGGAGACGGAGCGCCGTGCCCGGCTCGCCGCACAGTTCGCCGCCCTCACCACGCCGCCACTCGAAGGTGACAGCAGCCGCGCGTGGGGCGAGTGGATCGCAGCGCTCGACGGGCGGGCGACCGAGGCTGAGGAACTCGGCGCGCTGACCGTGCGCTCGTTGGCCGATCACCCCGGGTTCGGCACGGTCGGCGCCTCGCTCGTGGCGCTCGCCGCGGACGGGCGGGTGCGCTACGACGTCAACCCGACCACCGACCTCGACCCGGGCGCCTGGGCCCGGGTGGACCTCACGCCCGCCGGAGCCACATGACCGAACCGCTCGAATCGATCTCCGCCGTCGACCGCCAGCACGGCGTGCCCGGCGACGAGCGCACGCGCTGCGCCATGGCGATGGCCGCCGAGAGCGCCGCGCTCGATGCCCCGAGCTTCGCGACCGAGGCGTGGCGGCGCGCCGCCGAGCTCGATGCAGACGCAGGCCTCGGCACACGGATCGCAGCCCGCGCGGTGCTGCAGCGATCCGACGGGCGCTTCCTCCTGTTCCGCTACGACTTCCACGACGGCACGCAGCGCTTCATCATCCCCGGCGGTGGCGCCGAGGCCGGCGAGGACCCGACCACCGCGGCGCGCCGCGAGGTGCTCGAGGAGACCGGCACCGCCCCGCACGACCTGCGCTTCTCGGGGCTGGTGCTCTTCCACCTGCTGACCTCGAGCCTGCAGGCGGGTCGCACGCCGACGGTGCAGTACTCCCCGATCATGCTCGGCACGATCGATGACGATCTGCCCGACACGGGTGGCCGTCAGGCGCTGTGGTTCTCCGTCGAGGAGTTCGCGGCGCTGCCGCCGCGCCCACTCACCGAGCCGATCCTCGCCATCCTGCGTGCGGCCGAGCGCGGCGAGACCATCGCCCCACGCGCCGTGTGGCTGCCCGGCTGAGCCGCGCCGCCTACCAGGCGTCATTGCCGTTGCGCCGCTGGCGCACCTGCGCGGCGGCCAGCTCCTGCGCAGCCACGCCGGCCGTCTGGTCGCGACGGCGGTGCGTCTCCCCCGCCTCGCCCGGGACGGTGAGCAGCTCCCGCTCCGCCTCCACGAGCACGGCGGGGTCGCGCACGACCTCCGAGAGGGACGCGCCCATCGCCTCGGTAGGGAACTCGGTCACCCGCGCGATCGACGAGTTGGAAGCGGACGTGCGCACGAACGGCACCTGTGTCGCGTCGCCTCGGGTGGCGCGCCGCCACGCCCACAGGGCGGCTCCCGCGGCGAGGCTGATCGGCAGGGCTCGGGACACGCGCATCGGAAGCTTCCTCTCCTCGGGTCAGGTGCGGGGAAGGTACCCACGACGCGGTGCGTGAGGCGACCGATCCCGCAGTATCCTCAGCAGGATGGAGCGAACCGACGAGATGGCCCGACCGCGACGCCGCTTCGGCGCGCCGGCCACCGCGTCGCTCGTCGCGGCGATCGCCGTCACATGGGCCTACGAGCGCGCCCGGTTCGGTGCGCGACCGACCATCGCCGAGCTGCACGTGCTCGGCGGCCTGTCCTGGGACGCGCTGCGGCTGGGAGAGCCGTGGCGGCTTCCAGCCGCCTCGCTCCTGCACGCCTCGTGGCGGCACGTGCTGGAGGACGCAGCAGCCGTGGCTGCCGTGGGCGTGGTCCTCGAGCGGCGAACCTCCTCCCCCGCGGTCGCCGCGACGCTCGCCCTCGGCTGCATCGGCGCCTCCGTCGGCGCGCTCGTGCAGCTGCCGGGCGGCCTCACCATCGGCGCCTCGGGGCTCGTGTTTGCCCTGCTGGGCCTCGGCGCCACGCTCCCCGGCCGCGGCGTGCGCGTGGTCGCGGCCGTGCTCCTCGTCGCGGGGCTCGTGGCCGGCGCCGCCGCGCTCCTCACAGCGTCCCCCGGGCACGCGGAGGTCACCAGCCTCGGCTCGCACATCGGCGGGGCGGTTGCCGGGCTCCTGGTCGGCGCGCTGGCCCGCAGCC
>JAOPYS010000124.1 GCA_025964465.1 Thermoleophilia bacterium | reverse complement strand
GACGCGACGCGATCCTTCGCGCCGCTCGCCGAGAGTTCTCACAGCTCGGCTACCACGGGGCGAGCACCGCCAGCATCGCACGCACCGCGGACTGCAGCGAGCCGATGCTCTACAAGCACTTCGCCGGCAAGCAGGCCCTGTTCACGGCAGTGCTCGAGGAGGCCTCGGCCGCGATCGAGACCGCGTTCGACACGATGCTCGCCGACGACGGCAATTTCATGGACGAGTGGGCGAACTTCCTGCCCGGCGTGATGGCCGACCCGCAGTACGTCGAGTTCATGCGCCTACGCAAGCTCGCGGTCACGATCGCCCACGAGCCGTCCGTCCGCGACACCCTGGAGACGATGAACGCCCGGCACCTGGAGCGCGTCAGGTTCGCCATCGAACGGGGCATCGCCCGGGGCACAGTGCGGCCCGACATCGATCCCGAGTACGTGGCGTGGACGTGGACCGGGCTCATGCTCGCCGGGTGCCTGCACGAGGTGCTCGAACCCGGCGGATTCTCGGCGATGACCCCGCACGTGCTGACGTTCCTGTCCAGCCTGCGCCCGGAGTGGACCGGCGCCCCGGCGCCGGTGGCGCGCTAACGACCCCCTGTAGTTGCGCGCGCAACGAACCTGTCCTACCCTGTCCGCACATTGGCACTCGCCACAAGAGAGTGCCGAACGCGGAGGCTTCCCATGACCGAAGAACTGCTCCTCGTCCCGGTCGACGAGACGATCGTCTTCCCCGAGATGACGGTGTCCCTGCCCATCGACGACGTCGCCGTCGGCGAGCGCGTGCTGCTCGTCCCCCGGGACGCCGACGGCACCTGGGCCAACGTCGGCACCGTCGCCGAGGTCTCCGAGCTGGCCCGCCTGCCGCGCGGCCGCCGGGCCGCCGTGCTCGTGGGCCAGTCCCGCGGCATCCCCGGCGTCGCGCGCACCGGCCCCGACGGGCGCCTCTACGCCCCCGTGGAGGCGCGCCCCGACGAGAACCCGCCGCGCGCCCGCACCGCCGAGGCGGAGCGCGAGTACCGCGCGATCGTCGAGGAGATCGTCGAGATCCGCAACATCGATGCCCGTGTCTCCCAGTTCGTGCGCGCCATCACCGACGCGGGCGCGCTCGCCGACACCGCCGGCTACTCGCCGGACCTCGCGCACGAGCAGAAGGTGCGCCTGCTCGAGACCGTCGACGTCGAGGAGCGCCTGGCCGTCGCCATCGAGCTGCAGCGCGAGGTGCTCGCGGAGCTGCAGGTGCGCCGTCGCGTCCGCGAGAACATCGATGACGAGACCGGCAAGCAGCAGCGCGACTTCTTCCTGCGCAAGCAGATGGACTCGATCCGCAAGGAGCTCGGCGACGACGAGGCCTCCGTGGTCGAGGAGTACCGCGCCAAGGTCGAGGAGGGCGGATCCGCCGCCGGCATGCCCGAGGCCGTCCGCGAGCAGTTCGAACGCGAGCTCGGGCGCCTCGACCGCATGGGCGAGGGCGGCATGGAGTCGCAGACGATCCGCAGCTACCTCGACTGGCTGCTGGCCGTGCCGTGGGGCGAGCACACCGAGGACCAGCTGGACATCGCCGCGGCGCGCACCGTGCTCGACGACGAGCACGCGGGGCTCGAGGACGTGAAGGACCGCATCGTCGAGTACCTCTCCGTCCGCAAGCTCCGCACGGACCGCGCGATCGAGCACGATCCGAAGTCTGGCGCGATCCTCACGCTGGTCGGACCGCCCGGCACGGGCAAGACGTCGATCGGCGAGTCGATCGCCCACGCGCTCGGCCGCGAGTTCGTGCGCATGTCACTCGGGGGGATGCGTGACGAGGCCGAGATCCGCGGGCACCGACGCACGTACGTCGGCGCCCTGCCCGGGCGCCTCGTGCGGGCCCTGCGCGACGCCGGCACGATGAACCCGGTGATCCTCCTGGACGAGGTCGACAAGGTCGGCTCGGACTGGCGCGGCGACCCGTCGAGCGCGCTGCTCGAGGTGCTCGATCCCGCGCAGAACCACACGTTCCGCGACCACTACCTCGACGTGGACCTCGACCTGTCCAACGTGATGTTCATCGCCACGGCCAACGTGGTCGAGAGCATCCCCGGACCGTTGCTGGACCGCATGGAGGTGATCGCCTTCGACGGCTACACGGTGGACGAGAAGGTGGCGATCGGCGGCGGGCACCTGTGGGCCCGCCAGCGCGACCGCGCGGGGCTGCGCGTGGACGAGGTGACGCTCGAGCCCGAGGCGCTGCGCACCATCGTCACCGAATACACCCGCGAGGGTGGCGTGCGCCAGCTCGACCGTGCGCTCGCGACGGTGGCCCGCAAGACCGCCACGCGCATCGTCGCGGCGGAGGTGGAGCCGCCGATCACGATCGACGCGGACGCCGCCCGCGCCGCGCTCGGCAAGCGCCGCGTGTGGCAGGAGAGCGCCGAGCGCACGGCCACGCCCGGCGTGGCCACGGGGCTCGCGGTCACGGGCACGGGCGGCGACGTGCTGTTCGTGGAGGCGACCTCCATGCCGAACCCCGGCGGGTCCGGCGGGGCGGAGCTCGTCATCACCGGCCAGCTGGGCGACGTGATGAAGGAGAGCGCGCAGATCGCACTGAGTCACGTGCGTGCCAACGCGGACCGCTTCGGCATCGACCAGGAGGCCTTCGTCGGGCGCACGTTCCACCTGCACGTGCCGGCGGGCGCCATCCCCAAGGACGGACCGAGCGCCGGCATCACGATGGCCACGGCCCTCGTGTCGCTGCTCACCGGCCGACCCGTGCGACACACGACGGGGATGACCGGCGAGCTGACGCTCCAGGGCAAGGTGCTGCCGATCGGCGGGCTCAAGCAGAAGGTGCTGGCCGCCCACGCCGCGGGCCTCACGGAGATCGTGCTGCCCGACCGCAACCGGGGCGACCTCGACGACGTGCCGGAGGAGGTGCGCGCGGCGATGACCTTCCACCCGTCGATCGCCCTCGCCGAGGTGATCGACCACGCGCTCGAGCCGGAGCCGGCCACCACGCTCGCCTGAACGCCGCTTCCCGGGACCGTCGCCGCCCGCGCCGCGAGGCGCGGTTGACGGTCGCCGGTCCCGGGAAGTTCCCCCCCATGCGTCGCCACCCGCTCGTCCCGTTGCTCGTCCTGCTCGTCGTCGCCATCCTCGTGGCGGGGTGCGGCGGTTCGGGTGGTGGGTCCGAGCGCAAGACCAAGCCGCCGAAGGGGCCGCGGGCGATCACGGCGATCCCGCCCAGCGACGCGCTGACGAAGGACATGGGCGACCAGGGCGCCGCCCTCACCGCGGCCGGCTGCAGCTTCGGCGCGTTCGACCAGGAGTCGGCCGAGCACGTCGACACGGCGGCGGACCTGCACTTCGACTCCTTCCCGCCGACCTCCGGCACGCACTACCCCGACTGGGCCCCGTACGGGCTGTACACCGAGCGGATCGAGGACGGCTACGCCGTGCACGACATGGAGCACGGCGGCGTGGTCGTGTGGTTCGGGACGAAGGTCGACACGAAGACCCAGGACGCCGTCGCCGG
>JAOPYS010000117.1 GCA_025964465.1 Thermoleophilia bacterium | reverse complement strand
CGGCCCCGGCAGGAACCGCGTCGCGATCGTCAGCAGCAGGTGCACCACGCCCAGGCCGATGAACCACGCCGTGGCGCGGCCCTCGTCCGAGAAGTCGAACAGGAAGGGCGACGCGATGAGGAAGAGGGCGAGCACGTAGTCGAGTACTACGTGGATCATGATCGGCATCTGGTTCACCAGGCTCGTCGGTCCCTCGGTGGTCGCCGCCACGACGAGCACCACCACGCCCACCGCGACCGACAGGTACGTCGCCGCGTCGCTGTGGAAGTCGAGCACGAAGGGCGCGAGCAGGAAGGCGATCGCCGCGAGGTACTCGATGACGCCGTGGACGAACAGGGGAATGGGTCCGGAACGAAGCATGCGGAGTTGGTACCCATGCACGAGGGCTGGCAAGCTGCGGGTTCGTTCGACCGTCCGTTCAAGGCGGAGCACCACTCGAGCCGATGGAGGGGCCATGCGAAACGCGGGACGCATCTACCGGGCAGCGCTGTGCGCGTTCGCCCTCGCCACCATCGTGCCGGCGGCAGCGCAGGCGCGCAGCTCGGCGCAGTACCGGATCGAGGGTCGCGGCTGGGGCCACGGCATCGGCATGAGCCAGTACGGCGCCGACGGGTACGCCGCGCACGGCCTGGACGCGACCGGCATCGTCACCCACTACTTCGCAGGCACCGTGGTGGCACCGCGCCCCACCGACGGGCCCACCGACGTGCGCGTGCTGCTGCAGTCGTACCTCGCGCCCGCCACCGTCGAGCTCACCAGCGCCGGTGTCCTCCGCCAGGGCTCCGCAACGCTGCCCCTCGTCGCGGGTGACACGGTCGAGCTGCGCTCCGCCGGGCTCTACCTGCTCGCCACGCGCATCCACGAGGGCGTGCGCACCAACGTCGCGTCCGGCTCGGCGGCCGATGCCACCGTGGCGCCGTACGTCGACGGCGGCGTGCGCATCAAGTTCGACGCCGACTACGCGCACTCGGGCACGAGCTTCCGCGGCACGCTGACCGCGCACCGCTTCGACGGCAAGGTGAGCGTCTTCAACACGCTCCCGATCGAGAGCTACCTGCGCGGCGTGGTCGGCGACGAGATGTCGCCGAGCTGGCACGCGGAGGCGCTCAAGGCGCAGGCCATCGCGGCACGCTCCTACGCCCTCACCGGAATCGGCGGCGACTACGACTGGTTCGACCTGTACTCGGACACGCGCAGCCAGGTCTACGGCGGCCTGGCCGCCGAGGATCCGCGTACCGACGCCGCGGTCGCCGCGACCGACGGCCTCGTCGCGCGCGTCGGGTCGGCCACGGGCGAGATGGCGCGCACCTTCTTCTTCTCCACGAGCGGTGGCCGCACGGCCGGCAACGACGAGGTCTGGGGCTCGGCGCCCTACCCGTACCTGCGCTCGGTGCCGTCGCCCTACGAGCAGGCGTCGTCGTACTTCGTGTGGAAGGGCTCGGACGTGCTGCGGCTGACGCCCGCACAGCTCGGCGCCCGCCTCGGGCTCTCCGGCAGCTTCCGCACAGCCAGCAACACCGTGTTCCCCTCGGGGTACGCGAAGGACGTCAACGTCGCCACCACGGCCGGCCCCAAGGTGCTGTCGGCCAGCAGCGTGCAGTCGCGGCTGGGCCTGCGCTCCACATACTTCCGCATCAACTACCTGAGCATCGGTGCGCCCAATGCCGCGGCGACGGGCAGCATCGTCAAGCTCACCGGGCGCGTGCCCTCCGCCGGCATCACCTCGCTGCTGCTGCGCACCAACGGTGTCACCCGCGTCGTCAAGCTCGCACCCATGGGCCCGCTCGGCGCCTGGGTCGTGCGCGTGAAGCTCACGGGTGCCACCACCGCGACGCTCACCCGCGCGGGCGCCGCCGGCCCGGCCATCGCCATCGCCGCCACCTGACGCCCCCTCGCTTCCCCGAGTATGAGGTAGATCGGCCCCCTCAGCGGGCCGCACACCGGATCAGTCAGGTGGCGTGAGCAGCTCCGCCGGGTCGACCTCGCGCAGCACGCGCGCGGGGCTGCCCACGACGAGGGTGCGCGCCGGCACGTCCTTCGTGACCACCGCACCGGCGCCGACGAACGCCTCCTCGCCGATCTCCACGTTCGGCAGCAGCACGCAGCCGCCGCCCACGCGCGCCGCGCGACGGATGGTCGGGCCGCCACGCAGGGCGAACCGCTGCTCGGTCCGTCCCATGAAGTTGTCGTTGGTGGTCATCACGCAGGGGGCGATGAAGACGTCGTCCTCGATCGTCATGTAGGCCGTGAGGTAGGCGTTGGCCTGCACCTTCACGCGGTCACCCAGCGTCGTGTCGTTCTCCACCAGCGCCGAGCGGCCCAGCACGCACCCGGCGCCCACGGTCACCCGCTCGCGCACCATCGCCTGGTCGCCCACGAGCGTGCCGTCGCCGAGCGTGGTGCCCGCGTTGACCACCGCGTGCGCCCCGATCGTGCAGCGCTCGCCCACCTGCAGCGGCGGCAGCGGCTCACGCGACGCGGTGCTCGCCGCGGCCAGGCGCACCTGCTTGCCGAGCACCGCGTGGTCGCCCACCACCGTGCCCGCACCGATCCGCGTGCCCGGGTGCACGACCACGTACGCCCCGAACTCCACGCCCTCGCCCAGCTCGACCCCGGCGCCCAGCAGCAGCCCGGGCGCGAGGTCGTCGCGCGGCTCGAACGAATGCGGGGGCGGCACGGAGGAGGAGGTCATGGGCCGAAGCCTAGACCACCCTCCGCGCCGCCCCCGCCGGGGACGCACGCCTGCAGGTCAGGCAGGTGCGTTCGGGTCCTCCTGGGCGGCCAGCACGAGCGAGCTCTCCAGCGTGACCTTGAAGTGCGCTTCCTCGAGCGGCACGACGTAGTCGGTGAGCTCCTTGATGTCGCGGTCGGCGAGCTGCTCGTTGAGCTTCTCGACGATCTTCCAGTGCCCCATCTCGGCCGCCTCGGCCATCGTCAGGAACTCGAGCCCGTCGAGCCCGTCGGCGTCGTCGCCGAGGTACGTCTTCATCATCTCGGTGGCCTCGCCCTTGGTCTCGCGGGCCTGGTCCAGGATGGCGGTCTTCTTGCCGGTGAAGGTGTCGGAGCCGATGAGCTCGGTGCTCAT
Source organism: Thermoleophilia bacterium (assembly GCA_025964465.1). Taxonomy (GTDB): domain Bacteria; phylum Actinomycetota; class Thermoleophilia; order Gaiellales; family SKUG01; genus JAGQUL01. The sequence continues at coordinate 14,040 of JAOPYS010000117.1, read as the reverse complement.
CTCCTCGACCTTGACCGACTCGTCGTGGAGGCGCTGGATGGTGGCGACGACGCTCTCGTCCTCGACGAGCTTGCCGACCTTGTCGGTCGCGACCTGCGCCGCCTGCGCCAGGCCCAGGACCTCGCCCAGCTTGCTCTCCATCGCGGTCAATTCAGCCATGCTTCCGTGCTCCTTCGTGCGGGTTGGGTTTCCGCCGAAGTTCCTTGCCGACCGTCAGATCCGTAAACCGCAGCGTCAGGCCGGGCGGGTCGGTGCCGCCGTCTGGTCAAGGTCCGGCCCACACGCCTCTGCCTCCTGCCGCGGATGCACGCCGGAGCGGACCGCCTGGCACCGGATCCGGATCGATCCGTCCGGAGCGACCGTCGTCGTCACCCGCAGCGGGCCCACCTGGGCGATGTCGCGCGTGACCTGCTCGATCACTCTCGACCCGTCACGCGGGGTGGAGAGGCAGATGTCGCCGGTCTCGGTGCACCGCGTCCCCAGCCGCACGCCGAGCTTCCGCGCCTCGGGCAGGTCGGCGAACTGCGCCGCCGTACACGGACGGCCGCCCTGCTGGGCCGAGCACGCGTGCACGAGCTGGGTCACCCGCAGCATCCGACCCCGGCTCTCGACGACCGCCGCGTGGGTGTCGGCACCGATGCGCTGGTGCAGGAACGTCGGGAGTGCGGCGAGGATGCCCAGCACGCACAGCGTCATCGTGACGTAGGCCGGGAGCAGCCGGGCCCGTCCCCGGTCGCGCACGACCGCCGCGACGGCGACGACGAATCCTGCGAGCCACAGCGCCGTGATGCCGTTGACCGGACTGCTGTAGGAGACGTGCAGGGTCGTGGTGAGCAGCACGCTCGCCACGAACAGCACGAGGGACAGGGAGCCGAGCTGCGAGTACGAGCGGGACCGGTACATCTCCACCGTATCGGCCCGATCGATCGGACCGCCGGTGAGCATTTCGTTCGGAGGATGCCGGTAGTTCGACCGGCGCCCACATCACACGCCGGCTGGAGTCTCCAGCTGCGTCGGGGTGCCGCCGTTCTCGAGCGAGCGCTGCATCCCCTCGAGCACCTGCACCACGCGCAGGCCGTCGCGCCCGTCGCTGCGCGGGGTGGCCCCGGTCGCGACGCAGTCGAGGAAGTGTTCGACCTCGAGCCGCAGCGGCTCGTCCGCCGGCAGGTGCGGGATGCTGATGTCACCCTCGCGCTTGGCGACGTACTCGCCCCAGCTGCCGGAGCCCTCGGGGTTGCCGCTGCGGCTGAACCCCTTGTCGTAGATCGTCAGCTTGCGCTCGGTCTCCATGTCGTCGAAGACCGCCATCTGCTGCGACCCCACCACCGTCAGGCGTCGCACCTTGTGCGGGTCGAGCCAGCTCAGGTGGATGTGCGCCATCGTGCCGCCCGCGAACTTCATGTCGCCGAACACCACGTCCTCGACGCCGTCGTGCACGTAGCTCTCGCCGCGCGCGCCCACCTCGACCGGCGTGTCACCGAGCAGGAACATGAGCGTTGCCACGTCGTGCACGCCGAGCGACCACAGGGCGTTCTCGTCGCGACGGAACTGCCCGAGGTTGAGCCGGTGCGAGTAGGCGTAGAGCACGTCGCCCAGCTCGCCGGATTCGATCATGTCGCGCATGCGCAGCACGGCCGGGTGGTACTCGAGCAGGTGCCCGACCATGAGGCGCAGGTCCTGCGCCTCGGCCTTCTCCACCAGCTCCTGCGCGTCCGCGGCCGTGAGCGCGAGCGGCTTCTCGATGAAGGTGTGCTTGCCGGCCTCCAGCGCGAGCATGCCGAGGCGGTGGTGCGTCGGCACCGGGCTCGCGATGACGATCGCGTCGAGCGTGTCGTCGGCGAGCAGGTCCTCGAGCTGCGTCGTGAAGCGCACGTCGGGGAAGCCCGGGCGGTGCTTGTCGTGCAGCTCGGTCGACAGGTCGCACAGCCACCGCAGCTCCGCGTTGGGCGAGCGCAGCAGGTTGCGCGCGAGGTTGGGGCCCCAGTAGCCCAGACCGACGAGTCCGACGCTGACACTCATAGCTTCCACAGCCTCTCCGACCGGGGGGTGTCCCGGTACACGTTCCTGAAGTCGACGACGACCGCCGCCTTGTCGAGCACGTTCGCCCAGTCGATGCCGGTGTGGTCGGTGACGACCATCACCACGTCGGCGCGAGCCAGCTCCGCGTCGTCGAGGTCGACGGAGCGGTTGGCGGGCGCCGCGGGCGGCTCGACGCCGTGGCCCGCCTCGATCTCCGGCACGAAGGGGTCGTGGTACACGACGTCCGCGCCGCGCTTCTGCAGCAGCTCGAGGATCTTGATCGCCGAGCTCTCGCGGTAGTCGACGATGTCCTTCTTGTACGCGACGCCGAGCACCAGCACGCGTGCGCCGCGCAGCACCTTGCCGTGCGCGTCGAGGGCGTCGCGCACCTTGCGCACGCAGTGGTAGGGCATGTTGGAGTTGATCTTGCCGGCCAGTTCGATGAACTCGGTCGAGAAGTCGTACTCGCGTGCCTTCCACGACAGGTAGAACGGGTCGATGGGGATGCAGTGGCCGCCAAGGCCGGGGCCGGGCGTGAACTTCATGAACCCGAAGGGCTTGGTGGCGGCCGCGTCAATGACCTCCCACACGTCGATGCCCATGCGGTCGCACAGCATCGCGAGCTCGTTGACGAGCGCGATGTTGACGTTGCGGAAGATGTTCTCGAACAGCTTCTCCAGCTCCGCCGCCTCGGGCGCGGAGACTGTGTGGACCGTGTCGACGGCTCGGGCGTAGAGCTCGGCGGCCTTCTCCGTACACGCCTCGGTGATGCCGCCCACGACCTTGGGCGTGTTCTTGGTGTTCCACGTCGCGTTGCCCGGGTCCACGCGCTCGGGCGAGTACGCCAGGTGGAAATCCACCCCCGCGACGCGCGGCGTGCCATCGGCCGCACCCTGCTCGAGGATCGGCTGGAGGATCTCGCGCGTCGTGCCCGGCCACGTCGTGGACTCGAGCACGACCAGCTGTCCGGGCTGCAGGTGCGGCGCGATCGACCGCGTCGCCGATTCCACCAGCGCCAGGTCGGGCTCGCGGTTGCGGTTGAGCGGCGTCGGCACCGCGATGATCACCGCATCCGCCTCGCGGATCGCCGCGAAGTCCGTCGTCGCGAGGAACCGCCCCGCGTCCACGTGACCGGCGACGTGCTCGCTCGGCACGTCCTCGATCCAGCTCGTGCCGTTCCTGACCAGCACCGGCTTGGACGGATCCACGTCGATGCCCACGACGGTGGCGCCGCCGTCGGCGAACGTCATCGCCAAGGGCAGGCCGACGTACCCCAGCCCGACGATCGCCACGTCGGGGTGGAACGTCTCGGGCAGGGCTTCCTCGGGCACGGGCTGGCTCGCGGTGGTCGCGGTTCCACTCATTCCACGAGTGTATTCGACCCACGGGGTGGAACGGCCTGCCCGCACGCTCCGATAGACCGGGTGTGTGCGACTACCGCAGCCCCGATCGTGGGCTGCCCGCACAAGGGACACGACAGATGGCTGATTTCACGGGGCACGACGGCGCGCAGGTTGGCGGAGCCGCAGCCTTGGCCGACGACCTGCGCCGCGTCGCGGCGGAGGCGAGCCGCGCCGCCGCGTTCGCGGAGGGCGAGTACATCCCCCAGGAGACGCGCGAGACCGAGATCGGCCACGCGTTCGGTGCCGCCGGCCGCGCGGCCCTCCTGCTGGAGCACCTGGCACCCCGCATCGCCGTGCTCGACGGCGGCGAGGACGGCCTGCTCCTCGCGCGCGACGCGCTCGTGGACCTGCAGGCGGCTCGCGCCGCGATGCGCGAGGGCGCGCTGCTGACCGACACGTTCGCGAGCAACGCCGCCTCCGCGCTCTTCGACGACGCGGCCGCCCGCATCAGCGGCATCGCCGACATGGCCACCCTCGAGGGCACGCCCGTCACCGACCTGTTCGACGCGATCATGGGATCGCGGCCCGTCGACTGAGCCGCGTGACTGCGGCCCTCAGGGCGCGGCGATCACGGTGAGGGCGACCGAGCCGGAGTAGCTGCCGCCGCCCTGGAGGGCCGGTGCGGTCATCGTGAGGTCCCACTCGTGCGTGCGCGTGCCCGGCGCCTGCGTCGCGACGAGGGGGCTCGCCGTCTCCGCGAAGGCGGTGGCCGCGCCCCCGCCGTGGGCGCTCCAGGCGAGGGCCGACTGGTCGATCGTGGTCGCCGGCCCGGTGAAGTCCGTGGCGCTGCCCAGCGCGTCGTAGTCGGTGTCGGAGGTCACCTGGATGCGCAGCGCCGGGTCGCCGACGAGCACCTGCCCCGAGGTCGCCGGCCCGATCGCCCGCGCGGCCCCCGGCGTGACCGTCCCGAACGACATCGCGTAGGGCGCCGACGTGTCGCGCGCCGGGGCGTCGTAGCCCAGCGTCGACACGACCACGGAGATGCTGGGTGCGGCGATGGTCAGCAGGCCGCTGCCCGACGAGGTCGCCGTGCTCGGGTTGGTGACCGTGACGTCGCGCGCGCCGAGCGCGGCGGTGCCGGACACGGTCATCACCGCGTCCACGCGCGTCGCGGAGACCCAGGTGGAGGATGCGACGGTGACGTTGGTCCCGCTGACGCTCACCGCAGCGCCCGATGCGAACCCCGTCCCGGTGACCTGCACGGCGACCGATCGTCGCCCCTGGGCGATGGACGACGGCGTGATGCCGGTCACGCTCATGCCGCCCGTCGCGGTGAAGCTGCGGATGGCGCTGTAGCCGCTGACCTGGCCGGCTCCGTCGACCCCGCGTGCGCGCCACCAGTACGTCCCCGCCGTCACCGTGGACAGGGTGTAGGTGCCGCGCTGGCCGGGGGTCACCAGCGTGCTCGAGCCGGTCTGCAGCGGCGGGCTGCCGCACGTGGCCGTCCCGCACAGCTCGAACTGGAGGATGCCCGGCGTCTCCCCGTCGAGGTACTGGGCGTCGAGCACCGGGGTGAACCCGGTCGACGCACCCGCGGCCGGCGCCACCAGCACGGGCGGCGACGGGACGGCCGTGTCGACGACGAACCCGTCCGAACAGGCGTACGCCGAGGCGTGTGCGAGCTGGTCGGTGGCCCGCACGCACGAGTAGTGCATGCCGCCGGCGAGCGCCGCCCCGGTGCTGGTCACCGTGGTCGCCGCGACGCTCGCGCCCGACCGTTCGGGCGTGCTGCAGTCGGCGGCGTCGTTGATGCACCAGTCGTAGTCGCGGACGCCGATGCCACCGTCGGTCGCCGCCGTCCAGGTGAGGTCGAAGGAGGTGCCCCCCGCGGTCACGGCGTCGACGTCCCCGGCCGGGGGCGCCGCCGTGCCGTCGTTCACCGCAGGGAGGGTCGGCGCCAGCGTGTCGACGCCGAAGTGGGTGGCCGCGACGTTGTGCGACGCCCAGGCGCTGCCTCCCCCGCCGGAGGTGTCGCGCGTGCAGGCCTGCCAGTGGTACTGCTGGTCCGACGCGAGTCCGGGCACGGTGATGTTCGAGGGCATCGACGCGCCGAGTGCGGCGATCGTGGCCGAGCCACCGACGTAGTAGCCGCCGTTCACGCCCCCGGCCGCGGTCGTCGACGTGCAGTCGGCGCCACCGGAGAACGGCGTGCCCACCGGCCGCACCTCGACCACGCCCTGCACGATCCGGTCCGCTGCCGTGAGGCTTCCATCCGCCATCGGCCACGTGAGCACGACGGTGCTGCCGGCCTGCCACGCGCCGAGCGGGATCACCGTGGTGCCGTCCGCGCGGTCCTGCGTCGTCTGCCAGTCGTAGGGCAGCGCGGCGCCGGAGTTGATGCCGCCGCAGTCCGCGGAGCCGTCGAGCACCGCGGACGCGAACGGCTGGGCCGGGCCCACTGTGCAGGTGCCGAGCTCGCCGTGCCAGTTGTCGCCGAACGCCCAGACACCCCCCGAGGTGCGCCGGGCCAGCCCGTGGTCGGCGCCCGCGGCGACCTGGTCGGCGCCGTTGGTCGCGCCGTTGAGCGCCGCGGACGCCGGCCCGAGCGCCTGCCCTGCGAACGTCTGCCCGACGGCGCTGATGACGTTGGTCGCGAGCTGACCGAAGTCCCGCGCGCCGACGCTCTTGACGCTCTTGACGTCGCCGGCCACGTCGCGGACCAGGAGCGTGAACCCCGTACCGGCTGAGATCGACCGCAGCGCGGTCGACACGTTCGTCAGCGACGCGCCACCGGACACCTCCATCTGTGCCGGGTACGGGTGGCCGGCCGTGTTGTTGGTCCCGTGCTGGCCCAAGCCGTTCGCGCCCCAGCTCCACACGGTGCCTGCGGCCTTCACCGCCACCGAGTGGTTGTAGCCGGCGGAGATCCGCGTCGCGTTGGCGAAGTTCGCGCCGCCTGCGCTGGCGAGTACCGGCGCCGCGAATCCGGTGGACGGGTGCCCGAGCTGGTTGACGCCGTTGGCGCCCCACGAGTAGACCGTCGGCCCGGCCGTGTCGAGGGCGAGGGCGTGGTACGAGCCCGCCGAGATCGAATCGATGCCCGTGAGGGCTGCGCCGGCGGCGTTGACCTGCACCTGCACGGCCCGCTCGCAGTGCTCGTCGGAGGCCGGCGGGCCGACCACGGCGAGGAAGCAGCCCGCCGGGAGCGGTGAGAGGTCGTTGCCCAGCTGGCCGCTGTCGTTGATGCCGGTGGCCCAGACGGTGCCGTCGGTGAGGAGGACCAGGGTGAAGTCGGCGCCCGCCGACACCTGCTTGACCGGCGCGGGGAAGGCAGCGCCGCCGGTGCGCAGCAGCGCTATCGCCCCGTTGCGCTGCAGCGTGTCGCCCGCGCCGAGCTGCCCGTTGGCGTTCCCACCCCACGCCCACGCGGTCTCGGAGCCGGCAGCGCCCGCGACCGCTGCGCCGTGGTTGGTGCCGACCGACACGTCGCTGACGTTGGCGAGGGCCGAGCCGTTGTTGCGAACGACCTGCACCGGGGACGCCACGATGCCGCCGGACGTGGTGATGCCGAGCCGGCCCTGCGTGTTGGACCCCCACGTCCAGGCGCTGCCGGATCGGATCCCCGCGCTCGTCAGGTTCCCGGCGGCCACGTCGGAGAATCCGAGCATCGCTGCATGCGCACTGCGCGCGGGCACCAGCACCGCGACCAGCGCGGCGAGCAGCGAGAACCACCTCAGGGACGTGTGGGCGCACATCAACCACGACCATCGGCCGTGCCACCGGGACATTGCGCCGAGTCGCCGACGGTGCGCCCGCAGGAGGACCAGCTCACGGATGGTGCCCTCCGCGCCGATGGAGGACCGTGCCCTGCGTGCCGCCACAGCTCCGTTCCCGGTCTCGCGCCCACGTCGGTGCACTGCTGGCGATCGTGGTCGTCGCGGCCGTCGCATCGTCCGGTGGCGCAGCGACGGGGGCCACCTCGGGCACGGTGGTCGGCGCCACGGTGCCGGCGACCACCTCGCTCGGCACCGCCGGATGCCCGACCTCCACCACCAACGTCACCGACTTCGGCACCCTCGTGCCGGGAACCTCGAACGTCACGTCCAGCAACTGCGTCGTGGCGTGGGGGTCCAGCAACAGCTCCTCGATGCTGCGCGCCTACCAGAGCGACGGCGTCGGCACCACGATGGGCGCGACGTCGAACGTCTGGGCCACGCGCGGCACGCCCGACACCGGTTACAACTTCGACGTGGCCGCCGCCGATGCCTCGACCGCGTTCGTCGCCGCCGGGGGCGTCGGGGTTCGGACCACCACCAACTCGGGGTCCGGTTGGACGACGGTCTCGCTGGCGGGCGAGAACGTCACCGAGGTGGCCGCCGCGCCCGGCGCGTCGACGACGGCCATCGCCACCAGCACCGTGGGCGGGATCTATCGGACGACCAACACGGGCACCAGCTGGCCCGCGGAGGCGTCCGGCACGGTGGTGCCCCTGCGTGACGCGACGATGGTCGATGCCACCAACGCGTTCGCCGTCGGCGACAACGGGGTCGTCCGCAAGCGCACCACGGCCGGTGGTTCGACCTGGCTCGCCGCGACGTCGGTCGGCACCTCCCCGCTCCGGGCGGTGAGCGCCGTCTCCACCTCGGTGCTCTTCGTCGGTGGCATCGACGGCGTCGCCGCCCGGTCCCCCGACGGTGGCGCGACCTGGGCCACGGTGAGCGGGTGCACGGGCATCTCCGACATCGTCGCCACCAACGCCACGACGGCCTACGCCACGCACTACGGCGGCTCCATCAGCACCATCAGCTGGAGTGGCAGTGCGCTCACCTGCACGCCGATCACCGCGAACGTCGACATCGGCGAGGACCTGCGCTCGATCGACGTCGGGCCGGGCGGCGTCCTGTGGGCCGCGGGGGTCCGCGGCACCTTGATGCGCAGCAGCAACGCCGGGGCCACCTGGCAGCGGATCCGGCCCGCCTCGGCGATGGACTTCGACGGCGTAGCCACGCCCGCGGACGGTTCGGTGTGGCTCGGCGGCAGCAGCGGCACCGTGGTCAGGAGCCCGACCGGCGCGAGCTTCGCGGTGGTGCGCGTGGAGACCACCGATTCGACCTCGGTCCAGGACATGGTGTCGTTCAGCGACCACGAGCTGGTCACCGTCGGCGGGCAGGTCGACCGAGGTGCGACGTGGCAGGCCTCGATCCGCACGACGACGGACGGCGGCACCACGTGGACGTCGCGCACCTCGAACACCACCGAGGCGCTGTTCAGCGTGTCCGGGTCGCGGGCGTTGCTGGTCGCGGTCGGCGACGACGGCGTGATCGATCGGTCGCTCGACGCGGGGGCCACGTGGAGCGCGGCGCAGGTCGCGCCCGGCGTGCGCCTGTGGGGCGTGGACATGGTCGACGAGTTCACGGGTTGGGCGGTCGGCGACGGCGGAACCATCCTGCGGACGGTCAACGGTGGCGACAGCTGGGTGGCACAGGCGTCGCCCGTGACGACGGGCCTGCGCGCCGTGAGCGCGGTCGACGCCAACCTCGCGTTCGCCATCGGGATGCAGGGTCGCATCCTGCGCACGACGGACGGCGGCGCGACCTGGACCGCCCTCGCCGGCGTGCCCACCGCCCAGGCGCTCGACGACGTGGTCGCGGTCGACGCCTCAACCGTGTACGTCGCCTACGGCTACCAGACGATGCTGGCGAGCACCAACGCGAGTGCGGGGAGCCCGACCTGGACCAACCGGTCGACGGGCTCGGGCCAGGACAGCCTCGCCATCGATGCCGTCAGCCGCGCGAAGATCTTCGTCTCCACCGCCTGGGGCTACGTCGCCAGCTCGACCGACGGCGGGGTGACCTGGATCACCACGTCGGTGGCGAGCGGCAACTCGTTCACCTATGCCGTCGACGCGCTCGACGAGAACACGGTGTGGGCCGGCGGCTCCATGAACAACATCGTACGCATGCTCCCCCAGGGCGGGGCCACCGACTTCGGTGACTACGCCGACGCCGGGCCGAACTGGTCGTCGGGCACCGCGATGTTCGGGGCCTGCCTCATGGCATCCACGGGCGTGAACGTCACGCCGGTCTGGACGGTGGACGGGATCTGCGGCACGTCCGGCACGGGCGTGTGGCGAGGCATCGCCGCGACGAGCGCGCTGCCGGCCGCGAAGGTCGCCGGCGCGTCCGCCGCGACGAGTGCGACGTCCTCCTTCAGGTTCGGGGTGCGCGTGCCCGCCAACCAGCCCGCCGGCCGTTACAGCGCCGGCATCAACTTCGAGGTCCTCGCCCCAGACGCCTGATGGACGCGGTATTCCTCATCCTCGTCGTCCTGGGCGTGCTCGGCGGCATCGTCAGCGGCACCGTCCGGAGCCGACGCGCGCGTCGCGGGCGGCAGCTGGAGGCAGACGCCTTCGCGGACGCCATGCGGTCCCTCGGCCTCGTCCAGGACCCGATCGAGGCGGGGACGTGGCGGCTGGAGCGCAGCGGGCAGCGCCTTCAGGTCGATGCGCATCCGCCGAGCTTCGCCACGGTGATGTGGACGAGGGCGGACGTGCTCCTCGACGACGCGCGGTTCGTCCAGGAGTTCTCGGACGACTCCGGCCGAGCCGTGTCGCGCATGCCAGCCGCCGACGCGGCGTCGGATGCGGCGACGCAGGCCATGGCGCCGCTCGTGCGGGAGTTCCTGGGCGGTGGGACCGATGCCGTGTTCCAGTCCGTGCAGTTCGGTCCGGGCATCGTCGCAGTCGGCGTGACCTCCACCGAGCAGGAGACCCTCCATGCGGCGATCGAGCGGGTGCTCGCCCGTTCCGAGGGGCTGCTTCGCGTCGTCGACGAGGCGTACGCCTCGCACGCGCACCTCCCGGTGCTGTCCGCATCCGACGCGGCGCGAGCGTTCGACGAGGCGATCGCCGTCCCGGGCGCGATCCGCGACCCGCACGACGCTGGTTGCTGGTCCGTGCCCCTGCGCGGGGCGGACCTGACCGTCGAGTTCCCCGGCCGCACGGACATCGCCGACCTGTCGTGGACCACCCCGAGCTACGACGACCGGCCGTCGGAGTTCTACGGGGTGGCCGCGCTGGCACGACGGCCGGACGGCCGGCTCGTGACCGAGGACGTGTCGGAACTCGACTCGGATCCGGCCGACCGCGGCTCGGGGGTGCTCGCGTCCCTCCTCGCGCGCTGGGCGCCGCGTCTCGAGGAGCACGGTGTCCTGGACGTCCTCATCGAACTCGACACGGTCGAGCTCTCGGTGTGGGGCGCCGGGCCGGAGGCGGCAGCTCGCAACGTCGAGGGCGTGGCCGGTGTGTTCGGTGCGTTGTGCGACGAGCTGCTCGCCACGCTCGGCACCGATGCATCGCCCCCGGAGTCAGCGCGTCCTCCGGCGCCCACCCCCGAGCCTCGCGGGCCCTTCCTCTAGCCGACGGCGTGTCAGCGCAGGCGGAACGGGGCCGCCGCCGTGGCGTGGCGCACGAGCACGTCGAGGATCTCCTCCGCCGCGTGCCCGTCGCCGTACAGGTCGGGTCGCTCCGTGCCCCACGGCTCGTCTCCGAAGGCGGTGCGGTGCGCAGCCAGCGCCGCGTCGACCGCGGCGGGGTCGGTGCCGACCACGACGTTCCAGCCGGCGTCGACCGTCTCGGTCCACTCCGTGCGGTCGCGCAGGGTGACGCACGGCACGCCGTGCACGAAGGCCTCCTTCTGCAGGCCGCCGCTGTCGGTGAGCGCGAACCGCGCGCCGCGCAGCAGGGCCGTCATGTCGACGTAGCCCAGGGGCGGCAGGATGGTGAGGCCCGGCACCTCGGCAAGCTCGACGTGCAGGCCGGCGCGCTCGGCGGCGGCCTCCGTGCGCGGGTGCATGGGGAAGACGAGGGGCAGGTGCTCCGCGGCAATGCGCAGGCACTCGATCACCTCGCGCAGAGCGTCGGGCTCGGTGTTGGAGGCGCGGTGCACTGTGACGATGCCGTAGTCGCCCGGCCCGGGCAGGTCGATGCCACGCGCGGCGAGCGTCGCGGCGATCGAGTCGCGGCGCGCGTCGGCAGCCGCGGCGACGGCCAGCGCGATGTCACACATCACGTCACCGGAGCGCAGCACGCGCTCACCCGTGATGCCCTCGCGCTCGAGGTTGCCCACCGCCGCGTCGGTCGGCGCGAAGAGCATGCTCGACACGTGGTCGACCATGACGCGGTTGACCTCCTCGGGCATGAGCATGTCGAAGGAGCGCAGGCCAGCCTCCACGTGTGCGATCGGCACGTGCAGCTTCGACGCGACGAGCGCACCGCCGAGCGTGGAGTTGGTGTCGCCGTACAGGACGATCGACGCCGGTCGCTCGCGGATCAGGATCTCCTCGAGCGGCTCGAGCATGCGGGCGAGCTGCTCGGCGTGCGTGCCGGACCCGACCTTGAGCTCGTGGTCGGGTCGGGGGATGGACAGCTCGTCCACGAAGATCCCCGCCAGCGCGTGGTCGTAGTGCTGCCCGGTGTCGACGATCACCGGGCGCACCCCTTCGGCGCGGTCGGCCCACGCCCGGGCCAGCGCTGCGTGCTTGACGAACTGCGGGCGGTTGCCCAGGACGACGACGATCGACGGTGTGCTCACGGTCGCGAGCATACCCACGGTCTGGTCGACCCCACCCCCGGGTAGTGCGTCGAGGTGGAACAGCCGTCACCGCCCGACCCCGACCTGCCGCCCGACCGGCACCCCCTCGTCGCCCTGCTGCTTGCGGCGCTCGTGGTCGTCGCCTTCCTCGCCACGCAGGTCGTGGCGCTCGCCCTGCTCGGGCTCGCGCACGTCGAGCTTGGCGTGCACGGCCGCGTCGACGTGCGCGAGGGGCTCGTGCTCATCACGACGCAGGTGGTCGGAATCGCGTTCGCCCTCGCGCCGCTGCTCCTCGGGATGGTCACGCGCGCACGCCTCGCCCTCGCGCCGCCGCCCGGTGCCCTGCGCGCCGCCACGCTCGCGCTGCTGCCGGTGGGCCTGCTGGTCGTCGGCCCGTCCCTGCTCGTCACGATCGCCCAGCACGACCGCCTCCTCGCCCCGGGGATGGACGCGACCCGCGCCGCCATGTTCGTCGTGCTCGCATCGCTCATCGCCGTCAACGAGGAGCTCTGGTTCCGCGGCCACGTGGTCGACCGCCTCGGCGCGGTGCGCCGCCCGATGTTCGCGGCGATCGCCTCCGCCGTCCTGTTCGGCCTGCCGCACTTCACCGGCAGCGCCGCGTCCCTGCTCAACGCGGGCGCCGTGACCCTCGCCGTCGGCGTGCCCTTCGCCGCGGTCAGGCTGCGTCACCGCGCCCTGCTGCCCCTGATCTTCTGGCACGCGGTGATCGACACGTGGGCCTTCCTGCACGAAGCGGCGGTGGAGGCGCAGGGCCACCCCAGCAACGCCGAGGTGGTCGCGGGCATGTTCCTGCCTGCGCTCGTCGCAGCCGGCTACCTCACCTGGCTGGCCCGCGCCCGCGTCACGCCGTGATCGCCCCGTCCATCCACGGGTCGTCGTCGATCACGGCGAACATGCCCTCGACGTCCGGCATCGGCGACGCGACGTCGGGCACGACGTTGGCGATGCCGGTCGTGCTCTCGGTCACGCGCGAGCCGATCTCGCGCAGCACGCCGAGCGGCACGGGCGGCAGGTCCTGCGGGCTGCGGCCGCCCACCGGCGTCGCGCGGAGCGCCACGGTCTCCCCGCCGCGGAACCCCGGTCGCGCCTCGACCAGCGCGGCCTCGATCGTCCACCCGACCAACGCCGTGCGGTGACGTGCCGACACGTACCCGACGGCGACGTCGACGCACGCGAGCAGGTGTCGACGCCGCGGCGTGACTACCCCGAGGATGCGCGTGGCGGGCAGCGGTGCTGGGGTGATCGAGCTCGGGCTCATGGTGTCTCGTCCCTTCGTGGTGCGGCGTAGTCAGCTGGGTCTGCCCGGCCGGTGCGGGTCGGACCCGCCGCGTCGGCGGGGTGGCCCGAAGCGGGCCGCGGCGTGGCCGCATCGTCCTCGAGCTGCGGGGAGGGGATCCGAGCGCGGCCTCGAACGCGCTCGCCCGAAGCGAGTTGACACGCTCGATCCCAGTCCCAATGCGGACTGACAGCCGACTGACGCCTTGACGTGTCAGTCAATAAACAGCACGCGTCAATGCTTGTTTTCCCAGCGGATGCGGGTACTGTGAAAGGTGCACGGCACCTCATTCGCCGTGCTTCATCCAGAGCCACGGACCGCCCGGTACTATCGCCGGTCGGCCGGGACGACCCGGGAGACACACAATGAAGCACTTCAACATCGACCTGATCGCCATGGTCCTGCTCGTGGTCGGCGGCCTCAACGCCGGCATCAACGCAGTGTTCGACTACGACACCCTCGGCGAGGTCATGAACTCCAACGTGTCCACCGTCTTCTACGCCCTCGTCGGCCTGTCCGCGGTCTACGCGATCGCAGACCGCATGGGTTGGGTCGGCTCCGAGGGCTGACGCCCCCGTACCGCACGAAGACTCGCGAGGGCCCCGACCAGCTGGTCGGGGCCCTCGTCGCAATTTCGGGGGTCGCGCGTCAGGCGGCCTGCGCCGGCGGCGGTGGTGCCGCCATGGCGGGCGGCGGTGGGCCAGGCGCCGGGGTGGCGACGGGAGCCATGGGCGGGATGGCGCCGGGCGCCGGGGGCGGCATCGCGCCCATCGAGGGCGGCACGGCGCCC
>JAOPYS010000410.1 GCA_025964465.1 Thermoleophilia bacterium | reverse complement strand
GCGGCCACGGTGGGCAAGCGCCGTGGCCGGAGGGGGACGCACTCCGGGAAGTGGGGTTGTGGGGGAGGGTGCTGGCTGCGAAGTGCCGGCGTCATGCATCGCCACCACCCCCAGGAGTTTGCACCGATGCGTTCGCGTTCTCGCACCAACCGCCTCATCACCTCGTCGCTGCTGCTCGTCGGCGCGACCGTCCTGTTCGCCGGGTGTGGTGAGGGCGGCTCCGACCACCTGCCGGCCGGGATGTCGGGCTCGTCGAACGCGGAGCTGGCCAGTTCCAGCACTGCGCTCGGCACCGATCCGATCCTGGAGGACGCCTCGGTCGACGACACCGGACTGGGCACCGACTCCGGGCTCGGCGGCGACGACCCCTATGCGGCGGCCGAGAGCGAGTTCTCCGAGACGGAGGGCTCCATGGCCGGCGTGTCGGCGAGCAGCCTCGACGACCCGACCCTCGATGACCCGGGCTACGACAGCGGCTACGGCGGCTACGGCGGCGCGGGGTACGGCACCGGCTACGGGAACGGCTACGGTTCGCGCTACGGCACCGGCTACTCGTCGGGCTACGGGCTCAACTCCGGGCTCGGCTACGGCAACGGCCTGTCGTCTGCGTCCTACGGTGGCGTCGGCGGCATCGGCGGGCTCGGCGCCGCCGGCCTCATGGACGACCCGGGCCTGGTGGACGGTGGCATCGACGACGGTGGCTTCACGGACCCGGGCCTCGACACCGGCGTCGGCGCGGCAGGCTTCGATCCGGGCTACAGCGATCCGGGCGTGGACACCGGCGGCTACTCCGGCGGCTACTCCGATCCGGGTGCCGGCAGCGCGGGCTACGCCCCGCCAGCGGCCGACATCGGCGGCGCGAGCTTCGACGGAGGCTCGGCAGGTTACGCCCCGCCTGCGGCCGACGTCAGCTCCGGCGGCTTCGAGGGCACCGGCGCGGTCGCCGGGTTCGACGACAGCATCGCGGTCTTCTGACCCCGCGGTCAGCACCACGAGCTTCACGCAGCGGCGGCCCTCGGGTCGCCGCTGGGCGTTCTCCGTCAGGCTGCGGCGAATCCCTGCGCGGACTGCGGCAGGGCCTGGCCCGTGCCGGCGGTCTCCGCGCCGAGGCTCGGCGCGCCGGTGAGCTGAGACCCGCCGGTGAGCTGAGACCCGCCCGAGAGCTGCGAGCCGCCGGAGGGCTGTGAGCCGCCAGCGGTCTGCTGCGCACCACCGGAGAGCTGCGCCGCACCCGACGATGCGTTCGACACGGGGGCGTCCTCGAACAGTGACGCGGCCAGCCGCACGAAGGTCGGATTGCGCGTGCCGCCGCCCGCCGCCGTGCCGGCGTCGGTGCCGGTCGTCGGCGCGGCGACCCCGGCCGTGCCAGCGGTCGTGCCAGCCCCGGTGCCGGTGCCCGCAGCTCCGATCTCCTGCAGGTTCCCCTGCGCGTCGAGCGTGCCGACCTGCTGCTTCGTGGCGGTCTCGTAGACCACCTTCGTGCCGCCCTGGTCGACGACCGTGTACGGCCCCACCTGCTGGCTCGTGCCCGCAGCGGTCCCGTCGGTCGTCGTGGTGCTCGCGCCCGAGTTGCCGGTCGTCGGCACCGTCGAGCTCGTCGCCGAGCCGCTCGCCGCGCCTGTGCTCGCCGTCGGCGACACCACCGTGTTGCCCTGCGCGTCGGTCGTCAGCTCGTGCAGGTTGCCCTGGTCGTCGAGCACGCCAACGGGCTGCTGCGTCGCGGTCTCGACCACGACCTTCGTGCCCTTGTCGTCGACGATCGTGTACGGCCCGACCTGCTCACCCTGCAGCGGCGCGGCCGCACCGGTCGTCGTCGGCGCCGAGGTCGTGCCCGTCGGCGTCACCGACCCGGGCGCCACCGGCGAGGGCCCTGGGCTCGGGCTCGGCGTCGCGGGTCCGGCGCCCTCGGGCGTGCCGGGCGCGGTCGCGCTCGTCGGGATGGCGTTCGGCGTCGCGCCGCCCGCAGGATCCTTGGAGGAGGGGTCGGCGGCGCCCTTCTTGTCGCCGCCGCCGTGGAAGAGCATGTAGCCGATGCCGAGCACGCCGACTCCACCGGCCACGAGCAGCGCGGGGTTCAGGTGCGACTTCGCACCGATGTTCGCGCCGGCCGCTATCGCAGCACCGTTGATCGCAGGCATGTGTGGGTCCCCTCGTGGCTGGCAGTCCCCGGTGCGCCCCCCTCGGGCGACCATGCAGGCCAGCATCCGTGTGTCGTGTGCAGCGCCGAAGCCGATCCACGGCAACCGCTGCAGGTCACCGAAGCGGCGTCAGAAGTCCGGCAGCCCGCCGGACGCGGCGCTCATGGCCACCGGCGTCCCCACGATCTGTCCGTCGCGCAGCTCCGACCTGTTCAGGTGCCCGTCGCCATTGCGGTCCGCCGCCACGACCGCCGCCCGCAGGTCACCGCGCGACACCCTTCCGTCGCCGTCGGGGTCGGCGCGCACGAAGACCGGGGTCCGGTCGAAGCCATAGGTCGATCCGAGGTTCTCGTCGTAGCCGTAGATGGCCTTCGGGATGGACGGGTCGCTTCGGTAGTCGAGGATGCCCAGCTCGCCCTTGGTCAGCGCGTCTGTGACGTGATCCACCGACTTGCCGCGGTGCAGGAGGTGGTTGACCTCGAGCCCGCCCCCGGCGACGAGCGCCGTCCCTCCGACGATGCCAGCTGCTGCGCGAAAACCAACCATGTGTCCCGACCCCCGGTGAGCAGCGCCCCCCGGCGCCGTTGCCGAGGTGTCGCGAATACCGCCCCCGACGTCTCAGGAAGCAGAACTCGCCACGTCCGCCGCCATCGCCACGCCTGCCTCGCGCGCGTCGTGCAGCGCCGCGGCCGCCGTCCGCGACAGCGGGCCCATGCGCGCCTCGCCCAGCAGCTGCCACAGCTCCTGCACCTGGCCGAGTGCCTCGGCGTCGCCCGGGTGCGCGCCGAGGTGCGCGTCCGACCACAGCTCGGCCTGCTGCTCCAGTGCCTCCCACGCGTGCTCCAGCTCGCGCAGCGCCGCCCCGTACGCGTCCAGCAGCTGCGTGCGCGCCACGCGCGGCGCATCGCCGGAGGAGAGGCCGGCCAGCGCGTCGAGCGCCGCCAGCGCACGCGCCCGGACCGGCGCGTAGTCGGCCGGCAGCGGCGTGCCGTGCCCCGACCACGCCGCCAACCCGGTCGCCAGCTTCGCGAGCACGTCGAACGACGCCAGCTCCTCCACCGTCTCGACCATCGCCAGCAGCACGAGGGACTCGCGCAGCGCGATGTCGTCGCTGATCCGCTCGCCCGTGTCGAGGCGCAGCAGCTCCACGAGGCCCTCGCCGGCGCTGTCGTTCCACACCGCCACCGCGACCTCGCCGATCGCCGGCTCGCACGGCATGAGCGCGACCAGCTTGGCGGGCTGGCCGCCGTCCTCGGTCGGTGCGACGACGTTCGCGGCGAGGCGGGCGAGGTGGTCTTCGAGGGGGAGGTCGGTCATCGCCCAAGCGTAATGGATCGATGGCCGCGGAACGGATCCGCGGGTTGATGAACGGGCGCAGCGGATACAGACCCACGATATGGCGCGCGTCCTGGTCACCGGCTTCATCTCCATCGATTTCATCGCCCACGTCGAGGGCTTCGCAGGGATGCTCGTGCCCGAGCACGCCACCGCGCTCGACGTCGCGTGCGGTGGACGCGCGGCCAACCAGGCGATGGCGCTCACGGCGATCGAGGGCGACGTGACGCTCCTCGCCCGCGTGGGCACCGACGAGCACGCCTCCCTCCTCACGGAGGAGCTGCTGGAGATCGGCGTCGGGATCGAGCTGGTGCAGCAGGCGCCCAGCCCGACCGGCATGCGCCTGATCACCGAGCGCACGGGGGACGGCGAGCGCCAGGTCACCGTGTTCCGCGGCGCCAACGACTACTTGACCGTCGACGACCTCAACCGCCGGGCGGAGGAGATCCGCGCTGCGGGCGCCGTCGGCGTCACCACCGAGCCGGCCCCGGCCATCGCGCTGCGCGCACTGGAGATCGCGGCGGCCGGCGGCGTCACGACCGTGCTCACGCACGCGCCCAGCTCGAAGCCGGCCTCCGACCGCATGCTCGCCGCGGCCAGCGTGGTCGTCTGTTCCGATGCGACGTGCAGCGGTCTGCTCGACCCGGGCGTCGCCAAGGAGCATCCCGAGGCTGCGCTGCGCGCGCTCGTCCAGCGCGGCGCGGCGGCCGCCGTGCTGCTCACGCCCACGCGCGCCCTGCTGGGCACCGCCACCGACGTGCGCGAGGTCGCCTCACCGGGCCGCCTCGACGGCGAGGACGCCGTCGACGCCTTCGTCGCGGGCCTGCTGCAGGGCCTCGCCGAGGGCGACGCCCTCGAGCCGAGCGTCCTGCGCGGCGTCCGGACCGGCTGCCTCCTCGTCGACTAGGCCGCTACGGCCGGTTCGCCGTCCCTCCATCGCATTTCGTCGAGCTGATCTCGACGCATTCGGATGGAGTTGGCGCCTCCATCACGATTCGTGGCCCAGTGGAGCACGTTCGGAGATGGAGTTGGCGCCTCCATCACGATTCGTGCCGCAGCGGAGTACGTTCGGTAATGGAGTTGGCGGTCGAGCCTCGCTCAGCTCAGCTCGGCTCAGCTCAGCTCAGCTCAGCTCAGCCCACCATGGGCTCGGTGCCGGCGGCACGGAACCGCGCGACGAACGCCTTCCACTGCGCGCGTGTGCGAGCGAGGGCGGCCGGCGCCAGCGGCGCCACGCCAGCGGCACGAGCCGCTGCGGGCGCCGCATCGATGCTGCGGTCCACGTACGCCTCGACCTCGGGTCGCATGGCCGCACGGCTGCCGACGACGAGCCACGCACCCTGCGCCACGGGCAACGAGGTGAGGAAGATCCCCGTCTTCTCGCATCCCTCGAGCCCCGTGCCCCAGCCCTGCCGGTTCCCGAGCGCCGCGACCTCCGACGACCCGAGGCACAGGCCCCATCCCTTGCCGCTGCCGTAGAAGCTCGTGTCGACGGTCACCGCAAATCGCGGTGTCGTCCGCTCGCTCGCCGCCTTCGCCTCGAGCACGAAGGGCCGCAGCGCCTCGTCGCCTCCCACGTCGATGCGCTCGGCCGCCGGCACGCGCTGCGCGCGCCCCGCTGCGTCCGTGTTGGCGTACTGCTCGCGCGCGAACGTCGGCTGCGCGGCCGCCGCCCCGCCGGCCGCTTCCGATCCACCCGCACTGTCGTCCCGGCCACCCCCGCACCCGGCGCACAGCGCGGCTGCACAGGCAACCGCCACCACTGTCCACACGCTTCGATGCATGGCTCGTCCACTCCGCTCCCGAGGCCGATGCACCCGCGGTGCACCGCCCGTCCAGCAGCGTAGCGCGACTCGCCGCCCGCCTCTGCCGAGGCCAAGTGGTGGCCGCACTTCACCATCGACTGTTGACGGATCCGCAAACTCGGCGCACCTTGGTCCTACCCAGCGATTCGACGGGATCCCAGCGGCCAGCGAATGGCCGTCCCCGAGAAGGAGTAGTACCGAGATGAGTCCAGACGTCTCCACCGGCATCGTCGCCGTGCAGGTCGCCCTGATCGTGCTCGCACTGATCATCGGCGTCGCCGCCCGCCAGCGGAAGGCCG
>JAOPYS010000097.1 GCA_025964465.1 Thermoleophilia bacterium | reverse complement strand
TGGGCGAGGTCGTTCGCCGCCTCCGCGATGTCCGCGCGGTCGCCGACCATCGCGACCATGTACAGCTGGCCGAGCAGCGAGTGCAGCTCCTCGAGGTCGTCGCTCTCGAGCGCGAACTGCGCGACGGTGGCGATGAACGGCTCCGTTCCGTGCGTGAGCTCGACGAGCGCCTGCAGCTCGCGATCCAGCCCGTGTACTCGTGTCCTCGTGTCCATCTCGGTTGCCCCGCCCTCGAATTCGCCGGCCAGTCTGGTACCGGTGATCGAGGGGGACTCCGCCGTGGAGACGAACGGGTTCCCGCAATTCGTGGATCGGTTTCAGGCGGCGCGCGGGACGACGATCGCCGCGGCATCCGCGCGCCGCTCGTCCGTTCCGACGTCGAAGCGATCTGTCAGTTCGAGCAGCCGTCCGCTCATCCGGGCGAGCTCGCCGGCGGCCTCCGTGATCTCCCCGAGGCTCGCCGCGCTCTGCTGCGTTGCGGCCGACACCTGCGTGACCTGCTCGCCGCTTCGCTGCGCCACCTCCGCGAGTGCGCGGGCCGCCTCTGCGATCTCCCCGACCCGCTCGACGGTCTCGCCCATCTGCCGGTCGATCGACTCGAAGCTCTCCCGGGCGGAGTTGGCGACGTCCGTGCCGCGCGTGGTCTGTGCCACGCTGCCCTCGATGGCCAGGACGGTGCTGTCGGTCTCAGTGCGGATCTCGTCGACGATCGTGCCGATCGACCGGGCGGCGTCCTGGCTCTCCTCGGCGAGCTTGCGCACCTCGTCGGCCACCACCGCGAACCCGCGACCCTGGTCGCCGGCGCGCGCTGCCTCGATCGCCGCGTTGAGGGCGAGCAGGTTGGTCTGGTCGGCGATGCCGGTGATGGTCTCGACGATCCCCGTGATCTGCTTGCTGCGGTCGGCCAGGCGGGCGATCGCCACGGCCACCTCCCGTGCCGTCTCGTCGACCTCGCGCATCGTGTCGCTGGCCCCCTGGGCCGCGACCCGACCGGCAGCCGCGAGCTCACGTGCGTCCTGCACGCTGACTCGCGCATCGTGGGCGAGCGTGGCGGTGCGGGCGGTGGAATCGGTGGTCTCCACCGTGCCGCTCGCCACGTCGGAGATGGACGTCGCGATCTCTTCGACCCCCATCGACACCTCCGCGGCCGTGCGCGCCACGCGGTCGCTGGAGCCGTCCACGGCGCGAGCCGCGGTGCCCAGCTCGGCGATCATGTCGCGCAGGTTGTCGACCATCGTGGCGAAGGCGAGGCCGAGCACGTCGCGCTCGCCCCGCGCCTGGGGGCGGATGCTCAGGTCGCCCTGGGCGATGCGCTCCGCCACTCGCGCCTGCTCCTCGAGGTGCTCGCGGATCTCGGCGAACTCCACGCCCACCGCGTCGCTGGTCGAGCGCAGGTAGCGGACGATCTCCGACAGCGCGTGCGACGCCGAGCCCTCGCCGTGCGTTGTGAGGTCGATGTCGAGCTCGCCGCGCGCCACCTGCGCCGCCGCGTCGCGCATGGACCGCAGCTGCACGAGCATCTGGTCGAAGGCGCGGGTGAGGCGGTCCTGCTCGGAGCGCGGCGTCAGCTCGAGGTCGACCTCCTCGCGTGCGATGCGCTCGGCGGCATCCGCCGTCTCCGACAGGTAGTCGACCATGTCGGCGAAGGCCGCCTGCACCTGCCCGACCTCGTCGCGCGACGTCTGGCGCACGTCCACGTCGAGGTCGCCCGATGCGATCCGACGCGCGGCGAGCGTCAGGCCACGGAGCGGGCGCGTGAGCCGCGTCGCCACGAGTGCGATCGCCCCGACCAGCAGCGCGAGGATGAGCCCGGCGACCAGCAGCATGCGGTTGCGGAGCGTCGTCGCCCCGGCCGTGAGCTCGCTGCGCGGCACGGACACGAGCACGGACCAGCCGCCGGTCTTGACCGGGGCGTAGAAGAGCGTCACCTGCTTGCCGGTGAACGGGTCGCGCGTGTCGACGCGCCCGGAGCGCCCCGCCTTCACGGCGCGCTGCACCGAGCGCAGTGCCCCGGCGCCCTGCCGCTTCGACACGTCGGCGAGGTCCTTCTTCCCGATCAACCCGTGCTCGGGGGCGGAGATGAACATGCCGCCGTTGGAGACGAGCATGGCGTAGCCCGTGTCGAGCGCGCGCACCTTGGCGACCTGGGCGTGGATGTCGTCGAGCAGCACGTCGAGGCCGACCGCACCGACGTAGGTGGTGCCGCGCTTGATCGGCGCCATGTACGACGCCATCAGCACGCCCTCGAACAGGTACGGCTCCGTCACGACGGTCGTCCCTGCGGCCTTGGGCTGCGTGTACCAGGACTGCTGGTCGAGCTTGTCGAGCGGGTAGCTCGTGAGCGCGCCGTGCTTGTCGCTGTAGCGGTCCCAGTAGGGGGCGAAGCGGCCTTGGGCGTTGTAGCCGTTCTTCGCGCCCGTCCCGTCCTGGGTGCCGCGCGGGCGGGTCTGGTCGAGGGGGGAGAAGGCCTTCGGCTCGAAGTAGGTGCCGAGCCCGGCGATCGCGCCGTTTCGCGGGTCGGTGATGGTCTGGCGCAGCATCGACCGCAGCTCGGCCGGGTCGCCGCCGCGGTACCCGGCCGCCATCGCCGCCACCGCATTGGAGCGCCCCTCGTAGCTGCTGGAGAAGGTGTCCATGCGTGCGGCCTGGCGACGCACGAGCTCCTGCATCCGTGCCGCTTCGGAGCGGCGCTCGCTGACGCCGGAGGAGTGGACCGCCTGGTACGTCTGCAGGCCGCTCGCGAGGGCGACCACGGGAACCAGCACGAGCAGGAACTTCGTACGCATCGACCGGGGTCCGCGGGGGGCGCGCGATGCGCGCTCCGGAGTGGTGGAGGGGACGTGGTGGGGCGTCGGGGTGATGGTCGGCATGGCCCACGTAACGGTCCTCGTACCATTCACCTTGAGTTCCATCTCGCGGGCTGGGCCGAATCGCGGCGCATCCCTTCAGCGGACCACCGAGCGAGCCGATTCCCTACACGTGCGCGTGACGGGACATCGATGTGCGGTGGCGCTGGCCGTGGCGGTCATGGCGGTCTGCAGCGTCGCCTCAGGCTGGGCCGGCGCTGCCAGTTCTGCGGTGGTGGTCAGCGCCGACGTGCCCAGCGCAAGCGTCCTGACCAACTCGTGCACCTCGGCCTCGGCAACCTCGCTGGGGGTCGTCCTGCCCAGCTCCAACTCCACCACCGCGACCGGGACCGGCGCCTGCCGGGTCGGGTTCGGGTCGAGCAACGACAGCTCGCAGCTGCGCATCTCCCAATCGGACGGGGCGGGCGCGGCGATGGGGCTCGGAGCCCAGCCCCCGGCCCAGCTCGGCCGGTCCAACGCTCCCGGTCGGGTCTACGGCATCTTCGCGGCCAACGCCAACCTGGTGTGGTCGGTCGGGCGCTCGTCCCTCGCGCGACGGACCACCACCGCGTTCGGGACGGCGGCCGAGTTCTCGGTCGGCGGCACGAACCTCAACGACGTGGAATCCGACCCGTCCGACCCCAACACGTGGTGGTTCGTCGGCGACAACCGGACGGTCTACCGCACCACCAACGGGCAGGCGGGCACACCCACCTTCACGAACCAGTCGGGGGCGTTGGCGTCGTCGACGTGGCCTTCCTCGATGGATGTCGAGGCGATCACGATCCCCGTCAGCGGAACGATGGTGATCGTGGGTGAGGGCGGGTGGATCGCGCGCAGCACGGATTCCGGAGCGTCGTGGACGGCGTTCCAGTCGACCGATCCGACCGTCGACATGCTCGTCGGCGTGGACGCGGCGAGCGCCTCCGACGTGATGGCCGTCAGCCAGAACGGCCACGTGCTGAGCACCGCCACCGGAGGTGGGTCGCCCGCTGCATGGGCGGTCTCGTTGCTGCCCGGCAGCCGCACGATGCAGGACATCGCGATGGGTGCCGCCAATCGGGCGTTCGCGGTCGGGTCCGGTGCGACGGCGTTCTCGTGGGACGGCGCGACCTGGACGGATCGCAGTGCGGCGACCGGTGCGTGGGGCGACATCGTGGGCGTCGACGCGATGCCGGGGTCCCCCGACGGGGCGTGGATCGTGGACGAGTTCGGCGGCGTGTACCGGACCACCGACCTCGGAGCGACGTGGACGCTGCGCGGGTCGGACGTCGTGGGCCGTCCCGGTGACATCCATGCCGGCTCCGCCACGGCGGTGTTCGTCAACGGAGCGGGTCGTCAGGAATCGGCGAGCAGCGACGGTGGCGACACGTGGAGCCGCCGGCCCGTGTCGGCGAACGGCATCACGCTTCCCGGGATCACGGCGAGCCCGACGAACGGTCGCATTGCGATCGCCGTCGGCGGTGGCGGTCGCGTACGGCGCACCTCCGACGGAGGCACGACGTGGACGCAGACCACCATCGGTGACGAACGATCGATGTCGGGCGTGTCACTCGCCTCCGACACCGTGGGCTGGGCGGTCGGCGACGGCGGGCTCATCCGCCGCACGAACGATGCCGGGGCGACGTGGACGACGCAGGCGGCACCCGCCGGCGTCACCGGTCGGCTCACCGCCGTGGCGGCGATCGATGCGTGGCGTGCCGTCGCCGTCGGGCACGGCGGGGTGGTCATCGCCACGACCAACGGCGGGTCCACGTGGACGACGCGCAGCTCGGGGGTCTCGGTCCCGCTCGCGTCGATCGCCCGCTTCGACGACACGCTCATCGCGGTCGGCGCCCCGCGCACCGTGATCCGGTCCGTGGACGGCGGCGTGACGTGGTCGACGGTGCCCGGCGGGAGCCTGCCGGCGTCGGGCTCGCTCCTGGCGGACGTGACCATGGCGAGCGCGCAGGTCGGCTACATCGCCCTCATGGACAACCGCGTGTGGCGCACGGCGGACGCGGGCGTGACGTGGACGCAGGTCGCGGGCGTCACCGCGGGGCAGAACCGCGGAGTTGCCGCGCGCGGCTCGACCGTCGTCGTCGTGGGCCTCGACGACGTGTCCTCCCGTTCGACCGACTCCGGCGCGACCTTCGTGTCGACGACCGGGGCGTCCACCATGCACCTGATGGACGTGGCGATGCTCGACAGCCACTCGGCGTACGCGACGGGCGCCGACGAGGTCCTGGAGCGCGTGGACGCGGACCCGGCTGCCGGCGCGCAGGTGGGCGACTGGTCGAGCCCGGCACGCGATTGGGACAGCGGCGGGTTCTTCGGCGTGTGCCTGCAGGCCGTGGCCAGTGGGGTCACGCCGGACTGGACCGTCGACGCGGCGAACGTCGCGGGCACGTGCGAGCAGCTGGACACCGACGCATGGCAGGCGCTGCCGGCCACGTCGAGCAAGGTCGGGCACCTCGCGACGCCGGGCCTCGGCAGCGTCGACCTCGTGTGGGGTTTCCGGGCCACCGCGACCCAGGCCCCGGGCCGCTACGAGGCCGGCGTCTCGTTCGAGGCGCTCGCCCCGGACGCGTGACGGCGGTCGCTCAACGGACGGCGCTCACCAGTCGCAGGGGCGGTAGTCCTTGAGGAAGACGCCGTGGACGTCCTCGCCGGCCTCGCCGCGCACGATCGGGTCGTAGACGCGGGCGGCGCCGTCGACCAGGTCGAGCGGGGCGTGGAAGCCG
>JAOPYS010000069.1 GCA_025964465.1 Thermoleophilia bacterium | reverse complement strand
CCAGCTCTGGCTCGTCGCTCGCGAGCTCGTCGAGGAACTGCTCCTCCAACGCGACGACGCCGGCCTCGGCCAGCTTGCCGACCGTGGGACGCGTCGTGCCGAGCCGCTCGAGCAGCACTGACAGGGCGATCCACCCGGTGGGAATGCGCGCCGCCAGTTCGCGCTGGCGCCTGGTCAGGTCGAGCCCGCCGACGTCCTCGGCGATGCGGCGCACGGCGAGCTGGCGCCGGCGGTGCGGCACGGCGCTCGCGCGCGCCTGCGCCGCGAACCGGGGGCCCACGACGAGGCCGATCGCCACGGTGCGCGCACAGCCGTACTGGTCGGCCACCCACTCCGCGAGCGACACGAGCGATGCGGGCACGCGGGGCGCGTCGACGATGCGCGACACGGGCTTGAGCGCCACGCCCGGCGGGCGCTCGACGTCGACGGCGGCCACCACGCCGACGCGCGCGGCCTTGCCGAGGGGCACCTCGACGATCGACCCGACGCCGACGTCAGACGCGAGCTCGTCGGGCAGGCCGTAGGTGAGCGGCTCGTCGAACGACCGCGTCGGCACGAGCGGGTACACGGCCACGGCCGTCGAGCACGCCACGGCGTCCTCCGCGCGCGCCGCAGGCGCGGGCGGCGTCTCCTCGGGCATGTCGAACAGCGCGTCGGTCACCCCCGAACCCTAGCCCACGGGCGATGGCGCCTCGCTCGTTCCCACTATGAGGTCGATCGTGCCGCCCAGCGGCACGATCGACCTCATAGTGAGAAAGGAGGGGCTGGGTCAGGTGGCGACGGCTTCGCGCTCGACGGCGGCGCGCAGGGCGTCGACGCGGTCGAGGCGCTCCCACGGCAGGTCCAGGTCGGGGCGGCCGAAGTGGCCGTACGCGGCGGTCTGGGCGTAGATCGGACGACGAAGGTCGAGCGCGGAGATGATCGCCGCGGGGCGGAGGTCGAAGACCTCGAGGATGGCCCGCTCGATGCGCTCGTGGGCGATGATGCCGGTGCCGAACGTGTCGATGTGCAGGCTGACGGGGCGTGCCACGCCGATGGCGTAGGCCACCTGCAGCTCGCACCGGCGGGCCAGCCCGGCGGCGACGACGTGCTTGGCCACCCAGCGCGCGGCGTAGGCGGCGCTGCGGTCGACCTTGGTGGCGTCCTTGCCGCTGAACGCGCCGCCGCCGTGGCGCGCCGAGCCGCCGTAGGTGTCGACGATGATCTTGCGGCCGGTCAGCCCCGCGTCGGCGTGGGGCCCGCCCAGCACGAACACGCCCGTCGGGTTGACGTAGACGGTGATGTCGTCGTGCCACCACGGCCCGAGCACCGGGCGAATGACCTGCTCCACGATCTCCTCGCGGATGCGGCCCTCGCTCGTGAGCACCTCGCCGTCCCACTCGCGCGCGTGCTGCGTCGAGACGACGACGGTCTCCACGCGCAGCGGCGTGTCGGCGCCGTCGTAGCGCACCGTCACCTGCGCCTTGCCGTCAGGGCGCAGCCACGGGATGTCGCCCGAGCGGCGCGCCTCCGCGAGCCGACGCGTCAGGCCGTGCGCCAGCGTGATCGGCAGCGGCATCAGCTCGTCGTTCTCGTCGACCGCGTAGCCGAACATCATGCCCTGGTCGCCATCGCCGAACTGGTCGAGCGCGTCCTCGCCGCCCGCTTCGCGGCGCTCCCACCCCTCGTCGACGCCCTGCGCGATGTCGCGGCTCTGCTCGTCGAGCGCGACGAGCACGCCGGCGGTGTTACCGTCGAAGCCGACCTCGGAGCTGACGTAGCCGATCCGCGTGATCGTGTCGCGCACGATCTGCTGGACGTCGACGTACGTCGACGTCGTGACCTCGCCGCCGACGACGGCCAGGCCGGTGGTGACGAACGTCTCGCACGCGACCCGCGCGTTGGGGTCCTCGGTCAGGATCGCGTCGAGCACCGCGTCGCTGATCTGGTCGGCGACCTTGTCGGGGTGACCCTCCGTCACGGACTCCGACGTGAACAGGTACTCGTTGGTGCTCGACATGCGTGCGCTCCATCCAGGGCCGGCGCACCTTCGCGCCCGTCGCCCGATCACGTCGATCCTAGCGAGCCATGGCAAGCGTCGCGAGGTCGGCGGCGCCCGACGCCGCAATGCAGGTGCGCGCCGGGGCGATCGACACGTCCAGCGACACGTCGAGGACGCCACCGCCGTCGTACGTCACCCAGCCGCCGCTCGTCGCCGCGCACCCCACCCCGCGCTGCCACAACCACAGCACCGGCGGGCGCGGGGGCTTCCCGGCGCCCTGCATCGCGGCAGAGAACCCGGGTGTACCCCCGAGCTTCGTGACGATGACCTGCTCGCGCAGGGCGGTCGCGTGGGGCGCGTGTACGACCAGGTCCTCGCCGTCGGTCTCCACCGACGCGTCGACGCCCGCCAGGTCGAGTGCCTCGCCCAGGTCCGAGTGCAGGTCGTCGTCGCCACCGCGTTCGACCCGCACGTCCAGCTGGTGCGACCCGACCGTGTACCCCACGGCCGCCTGCCCGTCGAGCCGGTCCAGCAGCGGGAAGATCTCGACGCGGTGCTCGCCCTTGGGGACGTCGAGCTTGGTGGCGAAGTCCTGTCCGCCACGCGCGACGGCCTGCAGCTCGGTCGTCATCAGGCCACCCGCGTCGCGCAGCGCCACGCCCGTCGTGACGGATGCCGGGAGCGCCTCCAGCTGTGCGCGGTCGGCGGGGTGCAGCTCCCAGTCGGGCGACAGCGCGGGGATCCAGTCCGCCGAGCCGACCAGGTGGACCGCGTGGCGGCTCGAGTCGCGTGGCGGCGCGACGCCGATCCACCCGTCCCGCAGTGCGGTGATGACGCTCGACGCGGTGGCCCACGTCGACAGCTCGAGCGCCGCCGGGTCGCCCTCGAAGCGCCGGCGCAGCTGCCCGCGCGCGATGTCGGTGCGGTACACGAACGCCATCGGCGTGCGCC
>JAOPYS010000060.1 GCA_025964465.1 Thermoleophilia bacterium | reverse complement strand
AGCTCACGGGCGTCATCAACCAGCTCACCACCGCCGTCGGCGGTGCGAACGGTGGCGGTCCTCCCGGGAAGACTCCCGAGCAGTCGGCCACCCAGGCGGGCGGTCCGACCGCAGCCCCGACGACGCCTCCGGCGTCGACGGTGGCAGGTGCCAACGGTGGCGCTGCGGCCAACGCGGCCCAGGGTGCGGCGACGGCGCAGGGTGGTGGCCCGGTCGTGGCCAACAACCCGGCGCTCCTGCAGGCGCTCACGAGCCTCATCGAGGTGCTCAACCAGCTGGTGAAGGCGATCTCGGCCGGTGTCTCCGGTGGCGGTGCGCCCGGCAAGACGCCCGAGCAGGGGCCGCCCGGCAAGACCGAGGCACCTCCGACCAAGACGCCCGAGCCGCCGGTGCAGACGCCGCCGCCCGTGCAGACTCCGCCCACGCCTCCGCCGACCAACGTCGGTGGCGAGAACGGCCCCGGCCAGCTGCCGACGCAGGCGCCGCCGAGCAAGACTCCGCCGCCGCCCGCGTACAAGCCGCCGGTCTACGTGCCGCCGGTCTACTACGGGCCCCCGGCCTACGTGCCGCCGGCCCCGCCGACGCAGGTGGGCGGCCAGTACGGCCCCGGGCAGATCCCGGCGCAGGGACCGCCGCCGAAGGGTGAGCCGCCGACCAAGGTCGGGGGATCCAACGGTGGCCCCGCACAGGTGCCGACGCAGGTGCCGACGCAGACGCCGCCCCCGCCGCCCACCGCGGCGACCGGCAACGTCATCCTCGACAACGACGACGACCGCTGGAGCGCGAAGCTCACGGCGAACGGCGGCAAGACGACCAACAGCGTCGAGCTGTGGGGCGATCCGCACGTCGTGGTCAACATCGACGGCAAGGAGGAGAAGTTCGACATCGGCTACGGCGCCGGCTCGATCAAGCTCGCCTCCGGCAACACCGTCAGCTGGGACACGTACGCGCCCGGCTCCGAGCACCAGTTCATCCTGCGCAACTTCAAGGTGGACTCGCTCGGCACGAACCTGGACCGCTCGGTGACCACCACCGATCGCAACGGGGACAAGGGCGACCAGATGAACCTGTCGACGGCACTGACCGACGCGGACCTGCGCGAGCTCGCAGCGAAGCTCAAGCTGTACGAGGGGCCGATGAGCAAGCCCTTCACGCAGGCCGCGACGCCGGTCCAGGGAACACCCGCCCAGAAGTAGCACGGGCGGACATACATTCCGGCCGGGACCCTGCGCGAGCAGGGTCCGGGTCCGGAACCGACATGGCACTCCGCACCCGGCGTTTCGGGGGGATCACCGGGAGCAATGTGGGGGCTTGCCATCCGCGAAGGCGGACCGTACCTGGGGAGGACGGTCCGCCTTCGCACCTTCTTCCGGGGCGATATGTCGGCGCGGGTACGGTGGGGATGGGACGCAGGTCGTAGGATGTGGGCATGTCTTCCTCCGGCGATCACCAGCGACTCATCATCATCGGCAGCGGCCCGGCCGGCCTCACGGCGGCGATCTACGCGGCGCGCGCCGAGCTCGCACCGCTCTGCATCGAGGGCATCGAGTCCGGTGGCCAGCTCATGCAGACCACGGAGATCGAGAACTTCCCCGGCTTCCCGCAGGGCCTGATGGGTCCCGAGCTGATGATCAACTTCCGCGAGCAGGCCGAGCGGTTCGGCACGTCGTTCGTCACCGACGACGTCTCCGAGGTCGACCTGGCCGCGACGCCCAAGGTGGTCAAGGTCGGCGACCGCACGTGGACGGCCGACGCGGTCATCGTCTCCACGGGCGCGACCGCGCGGATGATCGGCCTGGAGAGCGAGGCCAAGCTGCTCGGTCACGGCGTCTCCACGTGCGCGACGTGCGACGGCTACTTCTTCCGCGACAAGGAGCTGATCGTGGTCGGCGGCGGCGACTCCGCGATGGAGGAGGCGACCTTCCTCACCAAGTTCGCGTCGAAGGTGACGATCGTGCACCGCCGCGACGAGTACCGCGCGTCGAAGATCATGCTCGACCGCGCGCGTGCCAACGACAAGGTCGAGTTCATCGAGTGGGCCGGGGTGACCGAGGTGCTCGACGACGGCACCGGCGCGGTGACGGGCGTGACGCTGACGGACACGCGCACGGGCGAGGAGCGCCGGCTCGACTGCCAGGGCGTGTTCGTGGCGATCGGCCACGACCCGAACACGAAGCTGTTCCGCGGCGTGCTCGACACGGACGAGAACGGCTACATCCGGACCCAGGCGCCGAGCACGCGCACCAACCTCGACGGCGTGTTCGCGTGCGGCGACGTGCAGGACCACGAGTACCGTCAGGCGATCACGGCGGCGGGCTCGGGCTGCGCTGCCGCGCTCGACGCGGAGCGCTACCTCGCCTCCATCGGCGACCTGCCCGACCCGTCGATCGACGCGGACCGCGACGAGGCCGACCACGTCACGGGCTCCAAGCCCGCGGTAGCCGTGCGTGTCTCGTAGATGAGCGCCAAGGAGACGCTGCCTCCCGTCGGTGGTGAGCGCGTCGGCGCTCGGCGCGAACGTGCGGCGCGCATCGTGGCGGCGCTGCACGAGGCGTATCCCGCGACGCGCATCGCGCTGGATTCCGGTTCGCCGTTCCAGCTGCTGGTCGCGGTGATCCTGTCGGCGCAGTGCACCGACGAGCGCGTCAACCAGGTCACCCCCGCACTGTTCGAGGCGTACCCCGACGCGAGCGCGATGGCGCAGGCGCCGCTCGAGCACCTCGAGCAGCTCGTGCAGCCGACAGGGTTCTTCCGGCAGAAGGCCAAGAACCTGCTCGCGGGCGCGCAG
The DNA here is from genome assembly GCA_025964465.1 of Thermoleophilia bacterium. Taxonomy (GTDB): domain Bacteria; phylum Actinomycetota; class Thermoleophilia; order Gaiellales; family SKUG01; genus JAGQUL01. The sequence goes on along the minus strand of JAOPYS010000060.1, from coordinate 3,956 downwards.
CGACTCGTCGAGGTGTACGGCGGCGAGGTGCCCGACACGGTCGAGGAGCTCGCGACCATCCCCGGCGCCGCCCGCAAGACCGCCAACGTCGTCGTCGCCGAGTGCTTCCCCGACAACATCTCCGGCATCGCGGTCGACACGCACGTGCAGCGCGTCGCGCGCCGGCTCGGACTGACACGCTCGTGGGAGACGCCGAAGATCGAGGCGGACCTCCTCCGCTTCGTCGAGCGCGGCGAGTGGCGCTGGCTGACGCACCTGCTCATCGACCACGGCCGCGCGGTCTGCAAGGCCCCACGCCCCCTGTGCGAGGTGTGCCCGGAGCCGATCGCGGGCGAGTGCCCCTCTCGCGGCCGCGCGGCCGGCGTGCGGGGTCGCGACACCCGCGGCGCTCGGTCCGGGTAGACGTCGACCATGCGTGCGCTCCTCCTCATGAACCAGTACGGCTTCTGGGTCGACGCGGCGCTGGTCGTGGGCGGGTCAGCGATCGATGGCACCACTGGACGCGCGTTGTTCTGGACGGGACTCGTCGGCGTCGTCGTGATGGTGGCCGTCAACATCGTGTGTCGTCCGGCACTCGATCGCATGGACGCGCAGCGCAAGCTCGACGCGATCCGCCCGCACCTCGAGGGCGACGAGCAGCTGCTGGAGACCGCGGTCGCGCAGCCGTACTACGTCGGCATCACGGACCGCCGGTTCATCCTCGTGATGTCGTCGACTGTCAACGGCGACCCGCGGGGGCTGGTCGTCGCAGTCCCGCGGGGTGACGTCCAGGTCGTGGCGAGGCGACCACGCCGGTTGCGGGTCCGCATCGCAGGTCACGGCGTGGTGCAGCTGCGGTTCGTCGGCGCGTCGGCGCAGGACGAACCCGCGATCACCTCGCTGCTCGGCGGGGGCGCCACCGAGGCCCCGGCCGCGCGTTCATGACGTGAGCGGCACGTCGCGCGTGACGGGCTCGTCCGGCCGGTCCAGCGGCACGAGGGTGAGGCTCACGCTGGGGGCGCCGGCCGAGCGGGCGGCGCGGGCGTAGCGTTCGAGCTGGTCGCCGTGCTCGGCCCAGGCGGCGGCGGGGTCGGTGGGGAGGGTGGTCTTCCAGTCGACGACCCACCATGTGCCGTCCTCGAGGATGGCGAGGGCGTCGATGCGGCCGGCGTCGACGTCGGCGACGCTCGAGGCGACGTCGAGGCCTGGCACGACGCGCGACGCGGTGACGTGGCCGGTGCCGGCGACGTAGGGCACCTCGGTGCGTGCGCCGAGCTCGGCGAGGCGGCGGAACACGGGCGACGCGACGACCGGGGCGAGCCGCTCGCGTACCGAGTCGGTGAGCCACGGCCCGTGCTCGGGGTCGAGCAGGGAGTCGAGCGCGACACCCGCGCGTGCGGCGTCGAGGATGCGCGCCACGGCGTCGTGCACGCGGGTGCCCTCCAGCTGGCGCCACTCGTCGCTGCGCGCGCTGCCGACCGCCTCGCGCAGCGCGGCCCGGAGGGCGTGGCGGTCCGGCGGCGTCGGTGCCGGCGCGGCGGGCGTGGGCTCGGGCAGCGTCAGTGGTGAGGCGAGCGCGACGTGTTCGACCGCCGCATCCCAGACGACGTGCGGCGTGCGGCGTGCCGGGCGACTGCTGACGAGCACGAGGCCGTCGAGCGCGGTCGTGTCGCGGTCCATCCCGCCGAGGTCGGGTTCGAGGCCCAGCGCGTCGCGCAGCCACGCGAGCGCTCCCGGGACGCTGCGCACCTTGCCGGCGCGGGTTGGCGTGAAGTCCCACCGCCCGCTGACGTAGAGCTTGGTGCGGGCCCGCGTCATCGCGACGTACCAGAGCCGCAGCGACTCCTCGCGGGCGGCCGCGGCGTCGGCGGCGTGCAGCTCGGCCAGCGCCGGGGTGCGCACGCAGCGCCCGTCGCGGCCGGGCACCGCCACGTGCACCGCGCCCGCGGCGTCGCGCAGCGGCTCTGGCACGGTGCCCGGGCGACCCGTCGACGCACTCGCGGCCTCGATGACGAAGACGTGCTCGAACTCGAGGCCCTTGGCGGCGTGGACGGTCAGCAGCCGCACCGCGCCCGAGCCCTCGTCCGCGACGCTGGCCTCGCCGACGCGCGCATCGCGGCGCTGCGCGGCGGCGAACTCCAGGAACCCCGCGACGTCGCGCACGCCGACGCCCTCCGCGCTGGCGGCGAGCTCGACGAGCCGGCGCAGGTTGGCGACGCGCACCATGCCGTCGGCGGCCTGCGCGGCACCGAGCTCGAGCTCGGGCAGTGACGTCGCGCGGGCCACGACGTCGACGAGCGAGCCCGTGCGTGCGAGCTCGGCGAGCTCGGCCACCACCTGCGCGCAGCGGACGGCGCCGCCGATCGTGCTCGACGCGGCGGCGGCCAGCAGCGAGACCTCGCGCTCCCGGGCATCGCGCACGAGCTCGTCCAACTCGTGCCACGCGAGGCGACCGACCGGCCCCGCCAGGGCGGCGAGCGCGGCGTGGTCGTCCGCCGCCGTGCGGACGACACCGAGCAGTGCGAGCACGTCGCGCACGTCGCGCTGGTCGTAGTAGCCGCCGGACGCGGCGCGCAGCACGGGCAGGCCCCAGGCGCGCAGCGCCGCCTCGTAGTGGTCGACGCCGGTGCCGCGGGCGTAGAGCAGCGCGATGTCACCCGGCTCGGCCTCGCCGGACTCGACGAGGTCGGCGATGCGCTCGGCCACCCGCGCCGCCTCGCGCTCGCGACGCGAGCAGCCGTTGGCGAAGATCGCCTCCTCGACCTCGCAGTCCGGGACGACGAGCAGCTCGACTGCCGGACCCTCGGCGTCGCGCTGGGCGGCGGTGCCGGGGACCACGGGCTCGTACCCGGGGCCGAACGCGACGTCGTGGCCGAACACGCGGTTGATCACCTCGAGCACCGGCCCTGCGGAGCGGAAGTTCTCGCGCATCGGCAGCACGGTGTGGCTCGGATCGGTGCGACGCGAGCGGAACACGTCGACCTCGGCGCCGCGGAAGCGGTAGATCGACTGCCACTCGTCCCCGACCATGAAGAGGCGGTCGCCGCCGATCGCGTCGAGCAGTTCGACCTGGCGCGCGTTGGTGTCCTGGAACTCGTCGACGAGCACCATCGTCCACCGTCCCTGCAGCGCGGTGCGCACGTCGGGCACGCGCACGGCCTCCACGGCGAGGCGCTCGAGGTCGTCGAAGGAGATGCGGCCGAGCACGCGCTTGCGCGCCTCGACGTGCGCATGGAAGGCGGACCACGCCGCTCGGATGGCAGCCGTTGCGCGGCGCACCTCCGCGGGCGCGACCAGCGGCTCGCCGGTGCGCTCGTTGAGTGGCACGCCGACGTCCTCGGGCCGCGGCAGCCGGGCCGAGCCGGTGCCCTGGGCGGCGCAACGGTGGATGCCGCGCAGCGTCGCCTCGAGCCGCTCGTCGCCCATGCGCGCGCGCAGCCAGTGCAGCTCAGGGTCGCTGCCGGCACCGGTGATGGTGGCGCGCAGCGCGTCGCCGAGCAGCCACGAGCCCTGCGCCTCGTCGAGCACGCGCACGGCGGGGTCGATGCCGATCGCGGCGCCGTGGCTGCGCAGCACGGTTGCGCAGAGGGAGTGGATCGTTCCGATGCGGGCGAGCTCGAGCTCGGCGAGCAGGTCGCGCTCCCCCAGCTCGGCCAGGCGGGCGGCGATGCGCCCACGCATCTCCTGCGCCGCACGCTCGGTGAAGGTGACGGCGCAGACCTCCGACGGTGCGAGCTCGCGCGCCACGAGCGCGGAGACCACGAGCTCGGTGAGCACGCTCGTCTTGCCGCTGCCGGCTGCCGCCGCCACGAGCGTGCGCGACCGTGCGGCGATGGCGGCGCGCTGGCCGTCGGTCCAGGTGCGGCCGGCCGGAGCGGCCTCGGGCTCGGCGAGCACCGCCACGGGCGTCGGCGGGGCCGCCTCGTCGCGCTCCTCCAGGTCGTCGAACAGCGTCCTCATGCCGACGCCACCTCCCC